>DASUCK010000303.1:0-2106 GCA_036276095.1 Nonomuraea sp.
GATGTCGCGTTCCCGGCCGATCAGCTGCGAGCCGGGGACCGGCAGGGGCGCCCGGCGGGCCGGCGCGGGGCGGGGTGCGAGGTCGTGGCGGAGGGCGCGGGTCTCGGGGGCGGGCTCGACGCCCAGCTCGCGCGCCAGGCGCAGCCGCAGCTCGGCGTAGCAGGCCAGCGCCGCGGCCCGGTTCCCGGCCCTGGCCAGCGCCGCGATCAGCACCCGGTGGGCCTCCTCGTCGTACGGGTCGAGCTCGGTCACGATCCTGGCCAGCCGTACGAGGTCCGCGGACGCCGCCGGCCCGGCGCGGACGAGCAGTTCCCGCAGGACCAGCCGGACCCGTCGCCGCTCGCACTCCAGCCACCCGGCGAAGGCCGGGGCGTCGCCGATGGCCAGGCCGTCGAGGAAGTCCCCGCGCCACAGCCGCAGCGCCGCGGCCACGGTCGGCTCGCGGGTGAACTGCCGGTGGTCCACGAAACAGGCGTCGTCGGCGCGGAAGCCGACGTGGTCGCGGGTGATGTCGAGCCAGCCGCCCACGTCCTTGCGCAGCTCCGAGAGCGCCAGCCGCAGGCTGCCGCGGGCATTGGCGTCGGGACGCTCGCCCCACAGCAGCCCGGCGAGCTCCGCCCGCGGGCGCGCGCCGGGCGTGGTGGCGAGGTAGCAGAGCAGGGCCCGGGTCTTGGCGGAGCGGATCCGCACCGGCCGTCGCCCGACGGCGAGCTCGGGCGTGCCGAGCAGCAGCAGGCTGAGGGAGTCGCCCATGGAAGGACAGTAGGCACCGGCCGCCCGCCCGACTGTGCCAAAAGATACGGAAACGGTGTGTCCTTAGCCACTGACCTGCGATCTAACGATGCGCTCACGCTGATCTCCGCACTCTGGTGCCGCGTTCCGCGACGGTCGCGGAACACTCACAGGGAGGAAGCAGCATGCGCTCTCGTAAGGTGATCGCCGCACTCGCGCTGGCCGGAGGGCTGGCCGCGCCGGTCGCGCTGGCCGCGAGCCCGGCCGCCGCCATGGCCGGCTCGTGCCGTGTGGAGCTGGACGACATCGACGCCGGCAACGTGGCCGACCGGGACGGCCGGGACGAGCTCCGGTTCCTGGTCGACGGGAACCTGTTTCCCAGGATCAACGCCACCTTCTACGGCATGAACGCCGGCGACGACGGGGACCCGGGCGACTTCGAGAACCCGACCTCGATCATCCTCAACACCCAGAACGTGACCTTCGACCTGCGCGAGGCCGACGGCCCGATCTGGGGTCAGGGCGACCGGCTCGGCACGGTGACCGCGCTCGGCAGCACGTGCGCCGGGCTCGCCGCGGGCGCCACCGCGACCATCACCAGGACCCTCACCGGCACCGAGCAGACGGCGTTCTCGTACGTGGTCAGCCTTGAGATGACCGGCCTGTAGGCGCCCGCGCGACCGAGGCCCCGCCGCCGCCGCGGGGCCTTCACGACGCGCGGCCCGGCCGCCACATCGGCCAGAACAGCGTCCCGTCGGGGAGCGCGAAGGGCTCGCGCGCCCGGTAGCCGTGCCGCGCGTACAGGTCCCTGCTGCCCGCGCTGCTGGCCTCCAGGTACGCCGCCGCCCCGCCCGTCCGGTCGTGGTGGTGGCGCAGCAGGGCCGAGCCGAGCCCCTGGTTCTGGTGGTCGGGGTGGACGGCCAGGAACGCCAGGTGGTGGTGCGGCTCGGCCGGGTGGTGCGCCTCGAACAGCGCGTCGAGCGCGCGGAACCGGTCGACCCATGACCCGGTGGCCTGGACCAGCCGCCGGTCGTAGTCGCGCGGCTCGGGCAGCGGCGCGGTGCGGGGGAACCAGACCGCGGCCGCCGTGCCGTCCTCGACGAGGTGGACCTCGCCGTGCTCGACGGCGTGCTCGACGAAGATCTGGACGTTCGCGGTCATGATCTTGTGGCGTTCGCGGCGCTCGGGCACGAGGTAGGCCGCCACCTTGAGCTGCGCGAACGCGGTCGCGATCAGCTCGGCGACGGCGGCGGCGTCCTCCGGCGCGGCCGTCCGGACGCCCGGCCTCATCGTGAACGTCTCTCCCATGGGCGCGGTTCTCCTCTCGGTCAGACGGTGTCGTGGGCGGCGGCCGCCTTGGCGCCCATCCCGACC
>DASUCK010000304.1:0-15643 GCA_036276095.1 Nonomuraea sp.
TGGTGGAGCGGGTCGGTCTGGGTGGGGGCGGGTCGGGCGCCGTCCTGAGTGGCGGAGGGGGCGGAGACGGTGTCGGACGCCAGCAGGTATCCGACGCCACCGGCGGCCAGCACGGCGACGAGCGCCGCGGCCGCGATGACGATGATCTTCGCCTTGCTCTTCCCTCCCGGCGATCGCGCGCTCCGGCCGGCGCTCTTCTCGGCGAGGCGCACATCGCCCGGGCCGGACAGGATCTCGGGGCGATCCGGCTCGGTCGGATCTTGCATGGTGCTACAACTCCCTGCGGTCGTATCGGGGAAAGCTGGCCGGCTTCCGCGGGTGATGGACCACACTAGCCGCATCGGGGGAATGCTCGCACAACAATCACAAAGGAATCACGACTTGTCCCGACTTGGAGCAAATTCTGATGGCCGCCGGAGCCGCCTGCCCTCGGTGATCGGGGCATCCGGCGTCCTGGTCACCGCCGTCGCCGGGATATTCCTGGCGTTCCCGCCACCGGCCCCGGAAATCGATCGGGAATCGCGGCTTACCGTGAGATCCGTTTCACCGTCCGCTACCGCCCCGAATTCTCCTGGAACGTTCCAGGACGAGTGGATGCGCGTCGTTCCTCCGCCGCCCGCGGCGATCCCGTCCCCTGCTCCGGGGCCTGTCGTGTCCCGTACGCCGCCGTCCAGGCCGCGCCCGAAACGATCATCCGTGCCGCGCCGCGCGGGATCGCCCACCCCGCGGACCCCGCCCATCGAGCGCCTCGCCCCGGAGCGCCGCCCCCCGTCCCTCATCGGCGGCGTGGACCCCTGCGCGACCTTCCACGACTTCCGCCGCGAGCCCTGTTACGAACTCCTCGAACAGTTCACGAGATAAGCCGAAAAATCGGCGAATCCCACGGTGCCCGAGCAGTCATAAACCCGTTCCCCGGCCATTGCCCGGCCGACTTACGGCTACGTATCCAGGGGAATGGAGCCCGTCCGGAAAGGGGCAGCGCAATGGAGCTTCACCTCATCGGCACCGGATCGATTTTCACCGACCGGATGAGCGCGTCGGCGCTCGTGAACGGCACGATTCTCATCGACACCCCGAACGGCTCGGTGAAGGCGATGCGCCGCGCCGGAATCGACCCGCGCGCGGTCGACGTCTGCCTCATCACGCATTTCCACGCCGACCACTTCTTCGACATCATCTTCCTGCTCATGGAGCAGGGCCTGCTCGACCGCCGCGACCGCGAGCTCGTCCTGCTCGGGCCCACCGGCCTGGCCGGACGGGTGGAGCAGCTCTTCGAGCTGAGCTACCCCGGCGTCTGGAAAACGGTCCGTCCCAACATCAAGCCGCGCTTCGTGGAATTCGGTGAGACGGGCGGCGAATGGTCCGGCGGCGGACACCGCATCCGCGCGCTCCCGGTGAAACACACCACCCCGATCGCGCTCGGCTATTCCATCGAGGACGCGCGGGGCGTCCGCCTGGGATACACCGGCGACACCGTCCATTGCCCGTCGGTGGAAGAACTCGCGGCGACCTGTTCGACCCTCGTCCTGGACATCTCATTTCTCCGGGAAAGGGCCGGGCACATGGGTCTCGACGACGCCGAGGCCCTGGCGGACCGCTGGCCGGACCTGCACCTCATCGGCACCCATCTGGGCGACGAGGTCACCGGCTCCTCCCGCCCGAACCTCACGCTCCCGACGGACGGCCAGAAGTTCGACGTGACCGGGTGACCAGCCGCGGCCCGCCACAGGCCCGGGAACCGGCCCAGCCACCGCCCAGGCGGCGGACGACGGGCCCTGAGGCGGCCCTGAGGCGGCTCCTGGCGGCTCAGCGGCGGGCTCGGCAGCGTGGGCTCTGTGGCGCCGATCAGTCGTCGTCGTCCCTGTCGGAGCGATCCGTCTCCCGCTTCACGACCTTTCCCGAGGCGGCGTCCACGTCCACCTCGTGCACCTGCGATCCCTTGAACAGTTCGATCTCCCACACGTCCGGCCGCGAGTCGCGCCGATCGTAGTCCAGTTCGCTGACCCAGGCGCCGGGCACCTCCCGGTGCGCGATCTCGATGGCCCGCTCGGCGGTGACCTTCGGCGCCGAGGCGGAGGCAGCGGCAGTGACGGTGACGGCGGTGTCGGCGGCGGTGTCGGTTGCGGCGAAGGCGGCGCCCCCAGCCGCCACCAGAGCGACGATTCCCGTGCCGGCGATGATGACTCTCTTCGTGATTCGCATGACGCAACGACATCGCGTCCGCCGATAACCGCGCGCTAAACGGCCGTTAAGAACACCTCCACGCGCGCCCCGCCCCCCGAGGTTGTCGAGACGGCGAGGCGGCCACCGGACGACTCCGCCGTACGCCGGGCGATGTCGAGCCCGAGCCCCGTCGAGCCGCCTCCGCTGTTCCCCCGCTCCAGAAGCGCCGGATCGAACCCCGGCCCGGAGTCCTCGACCGCCAGCAGCGCCCCGGACGGGTGCGCCGCCAGGCGTACGGACATGGCGGCTCCTTCGGGTGTGTGCGCGAACACGTTGCCCAGCAGAGCGTCCACGCACGCCGCCAGCTCCGCGCCCCCCACCGCGACCGGCAGCGGCGACTCCGGCAGCGTGATGGCCACCTCGCGCCCCTGGTCCTCGGCCAGCACCGACCAGAACCGCACCCGCTCGCGCACCACCTCGGCCGCGTCGCACGACGCGTGCCCGGCCGTGCGATGGCGGGCCTCGCTGATCACCGCGCTCACCGCCCGCTCCAGCGCGTCCGCCCGGGCCTGCAGCCGCGCCGCCTCCTCCGGGTCGCGCAGCGACTCGGCGTCGAGCCGGAGCGCGGTCAGCGGCGTCCGCAGCCGGTGCGACAGGTCCGCCACCGACTCCCGCTCGGCCGCCAGCAGCTCGCCGATGCGCCCGGCCAGGTGGTTGAGCGCCAGCGCGACCGCGCGCACCTCGGGCGGCCCGGCCGGCTCCGCGCGGGCGCTGAGGTCGCCGCCGGCCAGCCGGTGGGAGACACGCGCCAGCCCGTCCACCGGCCGGGTCACCGCCCGCGCCAGCCGGTCGGCGAGCACGATCCCCAGAACCACCAGCGCCAGGCCGAGCACCAGCAGCGCCGTCCACGCCTCGCGCACGCCCTTGGTCAGCTCCGCGTCCGGCACGAACACCCTGATCACGGCCGTGCCTCCGGGCGACTGGGCCGACACCAGCACCTCCCTGCCCCCGGCCGCGGCGGCGGTGACGCTGCGCCCGCTCGCGGCCAGGCGTACCGCGTCGGAACGGGCGGCCGGCGCGCCCACGGTGCGCCCGCCGGGCAGGAACACCGTCACCGGCTGCCCCGCCTGCGCCATGGTCAGCGCCAGGTCGGGCGTGCCGACGGCGACCGCCACCGACTCGGCGGCGGCCGTGGCCCGGCCCATCGCGCCGTTCTCGGCCACGGTCCTGATCAGCAGCGCCATCGGCACCAGCAGCGCGATCAGCACCAGAGAGGTCGTCGCCGCCACCAGCAGCGCCAGCCAGCGCCTCATGACGGCTCGACCAGCTTGACGCCCACCCCGCGGACCGTGTGCAGGTATCGGGGCTCGGCCGCGGTCTCGCCGAGCTTCCTGCGCAGCCACGACAGGTGCACGTCGACCGTCTTGTCCGCGCCCCCGTACGGCAGCTGCCAGACCTCTGTCAGCAGCTCGCGCTTGGTCACCACCTCGCCGGGCCGGGCGGCGAGGTAGTGGAGGACGTCGAACTCGCGCGGCGTCAGGTCCAGCGGCGTGCCGTCCAAGGTCGCGACGCGTGCCCGAGGGTCCACCCGCAGCGCGCCGACCGCCATTGGCTCGGGCGCCGATCCGCCCGCCCGCCGCAGCACGGCCCTGACCCGCGCGTCCAGCTGCGTCGCGCTGTACGGCTTCACCACGTAGTCGTCGGCCCCGGCGTCGAGCACGGGCACCATCTCGGCGTCCCCGTCGCGGGCCGTGGCCACGATGACCGGCACCTGGCTGACCGCCCGCAGCATCCGCAGCAGCTCCGCCCCGTCGAGGTCGGGCAGCCCCAGGTCGAGCACGATCAGGTCGGGACGGTCCCGCACCGCCAGCCGCAGCCCGTCGAGAGCGGTGGGGGAGGAGGAGACGGCATGGCCCAGCTCCCGCAGCCCCCGGCTGAGCGCCGTGCGGATCGCCACGTCGTCCTCGATGAGCAGGATGTCAGCCACATCATGAAACGTAACCGCCGCTGGACCGTGCGTTGACCGGCCTTAGCGTGGCCTTAACCTCGTCTTATCGTGACATGGGGAACGCTGGGGTGATGAAGAGACTCGTGGTGTACTGGGTGGTCGCGGCCGTGGCCGTCACGGGGGCGTCCCTGGCCGTGCTCGGCCTGCTCGGCACCGGCCTCACCGGCACCTCCGCGCACGTGCTCAGCCAGGACGAGGTCCGGTCCGCGCTCGCCACAGCGACAGCCGCCCCGCGCGCCGCCGGCCGCCCCGCCGCCGCGCCCGTGCAGACGGGGCGGGAGAACCTCATCCGCAGCACGGGCGGCACCGTGATCGCCTCCTGCGCCGGCGACCAGGTCACGCTGCGCTCGTGGAGCCCCGCCCAGAACTATTCCGTGGACGACGTCGAGCCGGGTCCCGCCCGCGAGGCCGCGGTGGAGTTCGAGCCGCACGAGGGCGAGGACGTCGAGATCAAGATCACGTGTGCCGGCGGCCAGCCCGTGACCCGGATGTCCTGACACCGACGCCCGTGACCCGGATGTTCTGACACCGGCGCCCGTGACGCCGGTCCTGACACCGGCGCTCAGGGCGCCTCGGCGCTCAGCGCCGCCTTCGTCAGCTCCGCCTGGCGCCTGATCTGCCCCATGACGATCGGGTTGACGCCCTTGGCCGCGAACAGATCGACCATGTGGTCCAGCACGGCGTTGGCCCGGTCCAGGTCGCCCTGCCGGGCCTGGGCCCTGGCCAGGCGGCGATGCACCAGGTTCAGGGTGATGTTGTCGATCTCGCCGTCCCGCGCGACCCGGGTGAGCAGCTCGACGCCCTGCTTGGGGTCGGGCGGGCGGATCCGCAGCCGCTTGCCCGTCGTCATCGCCTTGAACTCGCGCTCGGCGTTCAGGCCCTTCACCATCCGGGCGTACGTGGCCAGCCGGTGGTCGCCGTACCGGTCGATCAGCTCGTCGAGCGCCAGGTTGCCGGTGCGCAGGGCCGTGGAGTCGGAGCCGAGCAGGGAGAACAGCTTGCCCTGGTCCTCGCCGAGCATCAGCTCGGCCACCTGGTGGTCGTCCCTGGTGACCGGGAAGCGCACCCGCACCGGGCAGGCGGGGGAGACGATGCGGGAGCCGTCGGCGGCGACGTACTGGGCCCGGACCTGGTACTCGCCGGGCAGCTGGAAGTAGTGCCCGTCGCGGCCGTGCCCGATGTACGCGCTGCGGTACATCGCCGGGTTGCCCGCGTCGAGCCGGATGTCCGGCGAGGTGTCGACGCAGTGGCGCATCATCGGCCGGTACAGCACGGTCCGGCCGCCCGGCTGCGTGATCGACACCTGCGTGAACTCGGTGTCGGGGTGGAGGTGGCCGTGGGTGACGCGGGGCTCGCCCGCGCAGGACATCTTCAGCTCGACCACGACCGGCTCGCCCAGCTCGAACGACTCCTTGGCGCGCACCTCCAGCCGCAGCCCGGAACGGTCCTCGACGGGCGGCTCGAACGGCTCGATCTCGGCCGCGCCGGTGCCGAAGGCGTTGGCGCCCATGGCGACGTCGCGGTAGAAGCCGTGGCGGAGGTGGACGAGCTCGGCGTCGGTGAACTGGAACGGGAACGCCGCCCAATAGGCCGGTTCGCCGCCCGGCCGGTAGTTCTGCACGTAGTTCATCCACGACAGGTCCCCGAAGCCGCCCTCGGGCCCGAGCGGCTGCGGCGGCGTGGCGAGGTTCTTCTGCCAGGAGTGGAGCAGGTTGAAGGCGTGGCCGAGCTCGTGCACGTACGTGCGTAACTGCGCCCGCTGGTCCCGCGGCGAGTCGCCCTGGATCGCGTCGTAGAAGACCGCCGCGCCCTGCCGCTGGTGCGCGTCGTTGTAGTCGAACATGATGCCGCGGTAGCCGCCCACGTGCTTGCTCGCCACGAGCAGCCACACCCGCCAGGCCGGAGTGTCCCCGAACGTGCCGAACTGCTGCGTCATCGCGTGGTGCAGCTCGGCGTCGTCCCAGGCGAGGTCGGCGCCCGACCCGTCGACCGGGATCACGCCGGGCTCGGCGAGGGTCAGCTCGACGCCCGCCTCCGCGTACGCGGCGCCGACCGTCAGCTCCCTGGCCGGGGACCCGCTCGGCCCCGGTAACGACCCGGTGTGGTACTGCGCGAACGGCACCGTGCCCATCACCGAGTCCTGCTCCAGCACGACGCGCCGGAAGTACGGCGAGGCGAACGCCACCTGGTACGCGCGCCCCGCCACGGCCGCGGTGCCGGCCCCGTTGGTGATGCCGACGGCCACGTCCTTGACCGCCGTCTCGAACGTGAACGCCGCCCGCCCCTGGATCCGCGCCTCGTCGCCCTCGGCGCGCACGGCGGGGGCGTTGACCACGAAGGAGCCGACGTAGGAGGTCGTCGCGCCCGCCACGGTGAACAGGTCGCCGCTGACCCGCCCGGTGGGCCTGGTGCCGTCGACGTCGACGCGGAGCGAGAGCCGCGAGTCGCCGTCCTGTCCCTCGTACAACCCGCTGATCATGGCCGCTCCCGGGGGAATCGCTAGGAGGTTATATCGTCTCCCGTCACGGGTCGCTGTCAACGACTCCCGCGGACCCGGAGCGAGCCCAGCAGCTCCTCGGAGGCTCTCGTGATCGTCTCGACCGCGAGGTCGAACGCCTCGGCGTTGTGGGGCGCCGGCTGCCGGAACCCGGAGATCTTCCGCACGTACTGCAACGCCGCCGCGCGCACGTCCTCCGGGGTCACGGTCTCGGTGAACGGCGGTCGCAAGGTCTTGATGCTTCTACACATGTCTCAACGGTAATAGCCGATGCGCTGACTTATCTCCCTCGCGCCCTCGACCAGGAGTTCGCCGACCTCCGGCAACCGTTCGGGCGTCAGCCGGTACGACGGCCCGGAGGCGCTCACCGCGGCCACGACCGCGCCGTCGCCGCCCCTGATCGGCGCGGCCACCGCGTTCAGCCCCAGCTCCAGCTCCTCCACCGTGGCGGCCCAGCCGCGTGCCCTGATCTCCTCCAGCCCCAGCTCGCCGGGCGAGGTGATCGTGCGCGGGGTGAAGCGGCCGAGCTCGGCGGGCAGCCGCAGGGCGCCGAAGGCCAGCAGCACCTTGCCGCTGCTGGTGGCGTGGGACGGGGTGCGCTGGCCGACCCAGTTGTGGCCGCTGATGGCGGCGGGGCCGCGCACCTGGCTGATGTTGACCGCGTCGCCGTCCTGAGGCACCGCGATGTTGACGGTCTCGCCGACCGCCTCGGCCAGGCGCAGGCACACCGGACGGCTCTCGCGGGCCAGGTCGAGCTGGGCGGTGGCGGCGCCGGCCAGCCTGATCACGCCGAACCCGAGCCGGTAACGCCCCCGGTCGCCGCTCTGCTCCACGAGCCCGCCCTGTTCCAGCGCCGCCAGCAGGCGGAACGCCGTGGACTTGTGCACGTCGAGCTCCGTCGCGAGGTCGGTCACCCGCGTGGCGCCCTCGCGGGCGAGGATCTCCAGGATCGCGATGGCCCGGTCGACCGACTGAACCGTCGTGCCGTTGCTCATAACGCAACAGTTTACTGAGTGTGGGGGGTGAGCTCGTCGCCGAAGTCCGATGCGATCTTGCGCAGGTTCTCGGCCAGCTCGTCGCGGTCGTGCGCGTCGATGCGCTCGGCCGGGCCCGACACCGACATCGCGGCCACGATCTTGCCGCCGTCGGGCACCGGCACGGCCAGGCAGTGCACGCCCAGCTCCTCCTCGCCGAGGTCCATGGCGTACCCGCGGGCCCTGACCAGGTCCAGCTCGGCCAGCATGGCGGACAGGTCGGTGATCGTGTTGGGGGTGCGGCGCGGCATGCCGGTGCGCTCGAACACCGCCACCGCGTCCGCGGCCGCCCGCCCCGCCAGCAGCACCTTCCCCACGGCCGTGCTGTGCGGCAGCACCCGCCGCCCGACCTCGGCGAACATGCGCAGCCGGCGCGGTGAGGGCACCTGCGCGACGTAGACGACGAAGTCGCCTTCGAGCACGGCCAGGTTGGCCGTCTCGCCGGACAGCTCGACCATCTTCGTCAGGTACGGCTGCGCCCACACCCCGACCATGCTCTCCGCGATGCCGCCGAGCCGCACCAGCCCGCCGCCCAGGGCGTACCGGCGGTCGGACTCCTGCCGCACGTAGCCGCGCGAGAGCAGCGTCTGCAGCAGCCGGTGGATGGTGCCGTACGGCAGCCCGGTCCTGGCCGCGATCTCCGACAGCCCGGCCTCGCCCCCGTGGTCGGCCAGCGCTTCGAGCACGTCGAGCGCCCGCTCGACCGACTGCACGCTCACGGCCGCACCCCGCGCAGCGAGGCGTCCAGCACCTCGGCGGTGTGCGCCACCCTGATGTCGGCGCCCGCCCGCCGCATGGCCGCGGCGATCTGCATCGTGCACCCGGGGTTGGCCGAGACCAGCAGCTCCGCGCCGGTCGTCCGCACCGCCGCCGCCTTGCGGTCGCCGAGGTCGCGGGCGGCCCGCGGCTGCAGGATGTTGTACGTCCCCGCGGACCCGCAGCAGATCGCCGACTCGGGGATCTCCCGCACCTCCAGGCCGGGGATGCCGCTCAGCAGCTCCCTGGGCTGCGCCCGCACGCCCTGGGCGTGGGCCAGATGGCAGGCGTCGTGGTAGGCGACCGTCAGCGGCAGCGGGTGCCGCCTGGCCACCGGCCCCAGCTCAACCAGGAACTCCGACAGGTCGCGCACCCTGAAGCCGGGCTCGCGGCCGAGCAGCGCGGCGTACTCCTTCATGGTGGAGCCGCAGCCGGCCGCGTTGACCACGACGGTGTCGACCCCGGCCCGCTCGAACGCCCTGACCGTGCGCCGGGCCAGCCGCCCGGCCTGGTCGTCGCGCCCGGCGTGCACGCTGAGCGCGCCGCAGCAGCCCTGCTCCGGCGGGATCACCACGTCGCAGCCCTCCAGCGCGAGCACCCGCGCGGTGGCCGCGTTGACCTGGGGGAAGAACTCGCGCTGCACGCACCCGGTGAGCATGCCGACCACGGCCCGCCGCTCGCCCCTGGCCCGCACCACGCGCGGCAGCCGCTGCCGCCGCTGCACGCGCGGCGCGAGCCCGGCCATGGCCCCGAGGCTCGGGTGGGCGCGGCCGAGGAACTCCGCCATCCGCCCGGCCAGCCGCGTCCCCGGCCGCAGGAGCCGCAGCCGCCGGGGGTACGGGAACAGGCCGAACACGATGCCGCGCACGGCCCGCTCGCGCGGCTCCCGCACGTGCTCCCGCTCGACCGCGACCCGGGTGAGCTCGATCAGCCGGTCGTACCGCACCCCGGACGGGCAGGCCGTCACGCAGGCCATGCACCCGAGGCAGGCGTCGAAGTGCCCGGCCATCTCGGGGGTGACCGGGGTGCCCTCGACGTGCTGGGCCATGAGGTGGATACGCCCGCGCGGCGAGTCCATCTCCTCGCCCCACAGCACGTACGTCGGGCAGGTCGGCAGGCAGAACCCGCAGTGCACGCAGTCGTTGATCAGTTCCCTGTCCACGTCAGATCCCTCCCACGAACCGGCCGGGAGACATCCTGCGCCCGGGATCGAACCGCTCCTTGACCCGCCGCATCATCGGCAGCGCGCTCACCTGGCCCCACCGGTCGACGCCGGCGTACGGGGCGGCGAGCACGTGCACCCGCCCGCCGGCGGCCTCCACCCGCGCCCGCAGCCCGGACACGGTCCCGGCCAGCTCGCTGGCCCCGATCGCGCCCGGCGGCTCCAGCAGCACCCGCCCGGACAGCACCGACCCCCGCAGGCACAGCCCGGCCCCGGCGGCGGCCTCCAGCACCGCGCGCGTCCCCGTGGCCGGGAACCGCGCCTCCACCAGCACCTCGTCACCCGCGATCCGCCCCCACCACGGCGGCGGCGCGGCGGAGACGGAGCCCGCGCCGACGAGAGCCCGCAGCGACTCGGCCCGCGGCTCGGCGGCCGCCCCCTCGACCAGCACCGACAGCGTCACCGGCCCGGCCGGGTCAGGGCGGTCGACCTCGGCGGCGTTCGGCTCGGCCGGCGCGGCGGCCAGCCGCGCGGCGACCGGCGGCACGTCGTCCTGGCCCAGCTCGGCGGTGATCCAGCGGCGGTCGGCCGGCAGCGGGTGCAGGCGGAAGGTGGCCTCGGCGACGACCCCGAGCGTGCCGTACGAGCCGGTGAAGAGCTTGCCGAGGTCGTAGCCGGCGACGTTCTTGACGACCTTGCCGCCCGAGCGGGCGATCGTGCCGTCGGGCAGCACGACGGTGATGCCGATGAGCAGGTCGCGGGCGGTGCCGTAGCGGAAGGCCCGCGGGCCCGCGGGCGCCGTGGCCAGCGTGCCGCCGATCGTGGCGTCCTCCGCGTACGGCGCGTCGAGCGCGAGCTCCTGCCCCTTCGCGGCGAGGGCGGCGGCCAGGGCGGCGACCGTCACTCCGGCCTGGACGCGGACGACCAGGTCGCCGGCCGCGTGCTCCAGCACCTCGTTGAGGCAGCACAGGTCGAGCAGCACGTCGCAGCGGTCGGGCGGGGCGCCCCAGTGGAGTTTGGTGCCGCCGCCGACCGGCACCACCGCGAGGTCCCGCGCGGCGCACGCGCGCAGCACGGCGGCGATCTCCTCGACCGTCTCGGGCAGCGCCACCCAGCGCGGGCGAACGCCGCCGACGGCGTCGTCCGCGCCGGCGTCCCTGACCGCGACCCCCGCCACCCCGGGTATCACAACTGGTCCGCCTTCCCCGACTCCACCAGCGGGTGCACGCCCTTGCGCACGCCCGGCACCTCGCCGCACAGGCGCGGCGTGGGGAACACCTTGCCCGGGTTCGACAGCCCCCGGGGGTCGAACGCGCAGCGCACCAGCTGCATCGTGTCCAGGTCGGCCTCGCTGAACATCCGCGGCATGTAGCGGCGCTTGTCCACGCCCACGCCGTGCTCGCCGGTGATCGAACCGCCGTGCTCGACGCACAGGTCGAGGATCGCGCCCGAGACCGCCTCGGCCCGCTCGCCCGCGCCCGGCTCGGCGTCGTCGAACAGCACCAGCGGGTGGAGGTTGCCGTCGCCGGCGTGGAAGACGTTGGCCACCCTGATGCCGTGCTCGGCCGACAGCCGGTCGATGGCCGCGAGCACGCCCGGCAGCGACGTGCGCGGCACCACGCCGTCCTGCACGATGTACGCCGGGCTGATCCGGCCCACCGCCGCGAACGCCGACTTGCGGCCCTTCCAGATCGCCGCCCGCTCGGCCGCCCCGGCCGCCACGCGCAGCTCGAACGCCCCCGCGCAGATCTCCCTCAGCCGCGCGAACTGCCACGCGACCTCGGCCTCCGGCCCGTCCAGCTCGACGATCAGCACGGCCCCCGCCCCCTCGGGGTAGTCGCAGGCCACGGCCGCCTCGGCGGCCTCGATGGCCAGGGCGTCCATCATCTCGATCGCGGCCGGCACGATGCCCGCGCCGATGATCGCCGACACCGCCTGCCCGCCCTGCTCGATGCTCTCGAACGCGGCCAGCACCGTGGTCACCGCCTCCGGCGCGCGGCACAGCCGTACGGTGATCTTGGTGGCGATGCCCAGCGTGCCCTCCGAGCCGACGAACGCGCCGAGCAGGTCGTAGCCGGCGTCCATGCGGTCGAGGGTCACCAGGTCGCCGTCCGGCGTGACGATCTCGCAGGCCTCGACGTGGTTGACGGTGAAGCCGTACTTCAGGCAGTGGGCGCCGCCGGAGTTCTCCGCCACGTTGCCGCCGATCGAGCAGACCTGCTGGCTGGAAGGGTCGGGAGCGTAGTAGTAGCCGCGGTCGCGCACGGCCTCGGTGATGGCCAGGTTGGTGACGCCGGGCTCGACCACGGCCCGGCGGTCGTCCAGGTCGATCTCCAGGATCGCGCGCATCTTCGAGGTGACGATGAGCACGCCGTCCTCGCGCGGCAGCGCGCCGCCCGACAGGCCGGTGCCCGACCCCCTCGCCACGAACGGCACGCTGAAGTCGTTGCACAGCCGCACCACGCGGGCGACCTGCTCGGCCGTGCCCGGCAGCACGACCACGCCGGGGGTCGCCCGGTGGTAGGTGAGGCCGTCGCATTCGTACGTGCGCAGGCGTACCGGATCGGTGATCACGGAGTCCTGGGGCAGCAGCGACCGCAGGGCGGCCACCAGCGTGTCGAGCACCGATCCCCCTTTCCTATGGCATCCGAGCATATGCCGGAAGGGTCAGGAACTCCGCGAAGTCGTCGTCCAGCGCCACTTCCTTGAACAGCGCCGTGGCCTGCGCGTACAGGCCCTCGTCGTAACCGGGCTGCTGGGCGATCGCGGCCACCTCCTCGGCGATGATCCGCTCGACCAGCTCCTTGGTCACCCGGGCGCCCGTGTCGGCCAGCGTGATGTCGTTGTGGATCCACTGCCACACCTGCGAGCGCGAGATCTCGGCGGTCGCGGCGTCCTCCATGAGGTTGTGGATCGCCACCGCGCCCAGCCCGCCCATCCAGGCCGCCAGGTAGCGCAGCGCCACGTCGACGTTGTTGCGCAGGCCCGCCTCGGTGATGTCGCCGGGCGTCTGCGAGACGGACAGCAGGTCGGCGGCCGAGACGCTGACGTCCTCGCGCAGCCGGTCGAGCTGGTGGGGCCGCGAGCCGAGGACCCCGTCGAACACCTCGCGGCAGATCGGCACCAGGTCGGGGTGCGCCACCCACGACCCGTCGAACCCGTCGCCCGACTCGCGGGTCTTGTCCGCCCGCACCTTCTCCAGCGCGACCGCGTTGACCTCGGCGTCGCGGCGCGAGGGGATGAACGCCGCCATCCCGCCGATCGCGTGCGCCCCCCGCTTGTGACACGTGCGCACCAGCAGCTCCGTGTACGCCCGCATGAACGGCGCCGTCATCGTCACCGCGTTCCGCTCCGGCAGCAGGAACTCCCTGCCCCTGGTGCGGAACTTCTTGATCACGCTGAACAGGTAGTCCCACCGGCCGGCGTTGAGCCCCGCCGAGTGGTCGCGCAGCTCGTAGAGGATCTCCTCCATCTCGAACGCGGCCGGGTACGTCTCGATGAGCACGGTCGCCCTGATCGTGCCGTGCGGCACGCCGCGCAGCTCCTGCGCCCGGGTGAACACGTCGTTCCAGAGCCGCGCCTCCAGGTGCGACTCGATCTTCGGCAGGTAGAAGTAGGGGCCCTTGCCCTTGGCCAGCTGCCGCTCGGCGCAATGGAAGAAGTAGAGGCCGAAGTCGAACAGCGACCCCGACACCGGCGCGCCGTCGACCGTGGCGTGCTTCTCGTCCAGGTGCCAGCCGCGCGGCCGCACCACGACCGTGGCCAGCTCGTCGTCGGGCCTGAGCGCGTACGTCTTGCCGCCGGTCTCGAAGTCGATCGTGCGGTCGAGCGCGTCGCGCAGGTTGAGGTGGCCGGCCACGCAGTTCTCCCAGAGCGGGGAGTTGGCGTCCTCGAAGTCGGCCAGCCAGACCTTGGCGCCGGAGTTGAGCGCGTTGACGGTCATCTTCTTGTCGACCGGGCCGGTGATCTCGACCCGGCGGTCCTCCAGGCCGGGCGCCGGGGGCGCGACCTGCCAGTCGCCCTCCCTGATCTCCTTAGTCTCGGGAAGGAAGTCGAGCATGCCGCCCGCCGACAGCTCGGCCTGCCGCGCCTGCCGGGCCTCCAGCAGCTCCAGCCGCCTGGCGCCGAACTCCCGCTGGAGAGCCGCCACGAAATCGAGCGCCTCCGGCGTGAGGATCTCGTCGAACCGGTCGAGCATCGGGCCGGTGATCTCCATGAGACCTCTTTCCGCTCTATGGAAAACAAATTCTGGATTGTGGAAGTGAAGCTACCCTTCTGGCGTTCCCGGGTCAAAGGTGGGGGGTCCCCTCGGGGAGTCGCCGGGGGCATCCCCGATGCGGACGCGGGGCCCGCCTTGGGAAGCTCGACGGCATGAAGACGATCGCGTTCGCGGGCGGGCTGCTGGCCTCCGCTGTGCTGCTGACGGGGTGCGGGCTCACGAGCATCGCCGGCCCCAGGAACCAGGAGGTCGTGTCGTACGACGTGACCGACAAGGTCACCAGGCTGCGACTTGACGCCCAGGAGGGCGACGCCGTGATCATCGAGGGCGCCGGCGCGGCCGTCCGCGTGGTGGAGACGCACCGCTGGAGCGGCGGCGACCAGCCCAAGGCCCGGCACAGGGTGGAGGGCGGCGTGCTACTGGTGGACCACGACTGCTCCGGCTGGAGCTCCTGCAGCGTCGACTACAAGATCGAGATCCCCAAGGGCCTGCCCCTCGACCTCGACAGCGGCTCGGGCAACCTCACGCTCAGAGGTCTGACCGGCGACCTGCGGATCCACGTCGGCTCCGGTGACGTGGACGCCTCCGGCCTGTCCGTCAAGAACGTCGTCGCCGAGGCCGGCTCGGGCAACATCGACCTCAGGTACGCCGCCGCGCCCGGCAACGCGAAGATCGAGGTCGGGTCGGGCGACATCGTGCTCAACGTCCCCGACGGCGCCTACGCCGTCTCGACCGACACCGGCTCCGGCGCCGCAGACGTCAAGGTCAAGAAGGACGCCGCCGCCCCGAACAAGCTCTCGCTGGCCTCGGGCTCCGGAGACATCAGCGTGTTGCCCGGATAACCAGATGCTTACCCGAAGGATGTCTGCCACCATCGTGGGGAAGACACCGAGGTGTCCAGACGTTCCCTCATAGAGATGACACGAATGCACGAAAACATCACGCTCGAGACCGGCGATTTCGACCTCGAGGAGCGCCAGGCGCTCCGGCGCGTGGCGGGTCTGTCCACCGAACTCCAGGACATCTCCGAAGTCGAATACCGGCAGTTGCGACTCGAGCGGGTCGTCCTCGTCGGCGTCTGGACCTCGGGCACCGCGGAAGACGCGGAAAACTCCCTGCTCGAACTCAAGCTCCTCGCCGAGACGGCCGGGTCGCAGGTGCTCGAAGGGCTCGTCCAGCGGCGGCAGAAGCCCGACCCGGCCACCTACATCGGCTCCGGCAAGGCCCTTGAGCTGCGCGACGTGGTCGAGGCCACCGGCGCCGACACCGTCATCTGCGACGGCGAGCTGACCCCCGGCCAGCTCCGCCAGCTGGAGGAGACGGTCAAGGTCAAGGTCATCGACCGCACGGCGCTGATCCTCGACATCTTCGCCCAGCACGCCAAGAGCCGCGAGGGCAAGGCCCAGGTCGAGCTCGCCCAGCTCCAATACCTCCTGCCGCGCCTGCGCGGCTGGGGCGGCAACCTGTCCCGGCAGGTCGGCGGCCGCGCGGCCGGCGGCGTCGGCATCGGCGGCCGCGGCCCCGGTGAGACCAAGATCGAGCTTGACCGCCGCCGCATCCGCGAGCGCATGGCCAAGCTGCGCCGCCAGATCAGCGGCATGTCCACCTCGCGCGACACCATGCGGGTGCAGCGCCAGCGGCGCGAGGTCCCGGCCGTGGCCATCGCCGGCTACACCAACGCCGGCAAGTCCTCGCTGCTCAACCGCATCACCGGCGCGGGCGTGCTTGTCGAGAACGCGCTGTTCGCGACGCTGGACCCGACGGTCCGCCGCGCGCAGACCCCCGACGGGCGCGACTACACCCT
>DASUCK010000305.1:0-19558 GCA_036276095.1 Nonomuraea sp.
CGCGCAGCAGGCCCTTGATCTGGGTGCGGTTGCCGTTGACGATGCCCTTGAGCGCGCCGACGGTGAAGGCGTCGCTGAGGGGGTCGGGGCCGAGGGCGGCGATGCCGGGCACTGCGTCCGGATTTCTCGTGACGTAGATGGCGAGGCGCTTCTGCGTCCCCGCCTCCGTCAGCTCGAACCCCGGCGCGAGCCCCTCGTCGTCGGGCGCCAGCCGCACCCGCGCCGCGAGCGGGCCCTTCCCCGGCCGCACCGGCTTGGCCCCGGACAGGTCGTCCCGCCACCGGAGCCACCCGGCCCGGGCGAGGTGGATGACGAGATGCAGCCCGTCGCAGTCGAGATCGAGGAACTTGCCGTGCCGGGCCACGCCGGTGACGGTGAGCCCGCCGAGCGCGGTGACCGGCGGATCGAACGTCTTGAGCGCCTGCACGGCCACCACGTCAACACCCAGGATGGTCCGGCCCACCGCCCGTTCGCGCAGGAAATGGGCCAGCGCCTCCACTTCGGGAAGTTCCGGCATGCCCCCAGCGTACGTGCCCCGCGACAGGTGCCAGGTACGCCGGAGGCGGACGCGCGGTCAGCTCCCGGTGTCGACGACGTCCTTCGGCACCGGCCGGTCGTCCTTGAGCGCGTCGAACAGGGCCAGCGCCCTGGTGCGGTCCCACTTGACCGCCGTGCCGCCGCTGGGCACGGCCTCCTCCCCGCCGAACGGCACCACCGTCGTCACCGGGCTGTCGCCCATGGAGAGCCCCAGCGAGAGCATGTCGAACACGCCCGTGCCGGTGTCGACCTCGACCGCCTCCGTGGCGCTCATGGCCAGCGGGATCGACGTGAACGGGTTGATCAGCACGCCGGGGCTGGCCGCCTTCTTCACGACCGCTCCGAGGAACTGCCGCTGCCGTTTGGTGCGCTCGAAGTCGGGCAGCGCGCCGCCCTTGCGCGTGCGTACGTAGCCGAGGGCCTGGGAGCCGTTGAGCACCTGCGGGCCCTTCTTCAGCTTGAGCCCGGCCTTGGGGTCGTCGACGGCGGCCCGCACGTTGATCTCGACGCCGCCGACGGCGTCGACGATGTCCACGAACCCGGCGAAGCCGATCTCCATGTAGTTGTCGATGCGCAGCCCGGTCGCGTTCTCGACGGTGCGCACGAGCAGCTTGGGGCCGCCGATGGCGTAGGCGGAGTTGAGCTTGTCGCGCCCCTTGCCGGGGATGCTGACCGCCGAGTCGCGCGGCAGGCTGACCAGCGTCGGCTTGTCGCCGCTGTCGGAGACGTGCAGCAGCATCATCGAGTCCGTACGCTGCCCGACCGCCCGGCCGGTGGCCAGCTTCTTACGCTCGGCCGCCGTGAGCCCCTTGCGGCTGTCGGACCCGACCAGCAGCCAGTTGGTGCCCGGTGTGTCGGCGGGCCGGCCCTCGTAGTCGTCGAGCACCCCTTCGATGCCCTGGAGCCGCCCGTCGATCCAGAACAGCAGGCCGACGCCGGTGACCAGCAACGCCACCAGGGCCGCCGCGACGATCTTCACGATCAACCGCCCGGACGGCCGCCGGCGCGGCCCACGCGGCTCTCTCGGCGGCGCGTCGCCGTGCGCGGGCCGCAGCGGCCGGACCGGGCTGTTCCCCGACCGCTGCCGGCCGTAGACGCGCGAGGAGGCCCTCGGCGGCTGCTCCCCGGGGTGGGGCGGCGGAGGAGCGGCCGGAAGCTTGTGCGTCGGCGCCGCGGCCGCCCCGCCCGCCGGCGGCACCTGGTGGGCGGGGGCTCCGCCCGAGCGCAGGCCGTCATGGGGCCTGGGTGGCAGCGGGCGGCCGTCGCCCGGCGAGCGCATGGCCCGCGTCCGGTCGTCCTCAGACACTTCGCCTTCTTCCTTCGGTATGTCATAGACGGTACGTCGAACCCCTCGACATTGCGGAGCCCTGTCAAGGTTTCTCCACGGAAAAGTACGCGGAACCAAGGGGTGGCCATGTGGATCACACCGTCCGGGCCGAAGCCGGCGCCCTCGTGGAAACATAGAGAACACCTGCGTCGTTGTTGTTGGGGACGACGTCTAGTGAAGGGATGACCGTGTCCGCTCCGGACCCGTGGAGTCTTCGCCCGTGCATCGGCACGGGTTCCTCTGAGGGCTCACTGCGGTGAGCGCCTATCTGGGCCTGCTGGCCCTCCTCCTCCTGACCGCGGCGACCGGCTATTTCGTCGCCCAGGAGTTCGCCTTCGTCGCCGCGGACCGGGCCGTGCTGCGCGAGCAGGCCGCCGCCGGTGACGCCGCCGCCGACAAGGCGCTCCAGGTCACCTCCCGCCTGTCCTTCATGCTCTCCGGCGCCCAGCTGGGCATCACGGTGACGGCTCTGCTGGTGGGTTTCCTGGCCGAGCCGGCGATCTCCGTCCTGGTCCGTCCCTGGCTGCTCGGCGCCGGCCTGCCCGACGCCGCCGTCTCGGGCCTGTCCGTGGCGGCCGGCGTGTTCGTGGCGACGGTGGTCCAGATGATCTTCGGTGAGCTGGCCCCGAAGAACCTCGGCATCGCCAGGCCGGAGCCGGTGGCCAAGTTCCTGGCCCGCTCGACCCTGCTCTACCTGGCGATCGTGGGCCCGGTGGTCCGCCTGTTCGACTCGGCGGCGACCAGGCTCCTCCGGACGGTCGGCATCGAGCCGGTCGAGGAGGTGGAGCACGGCGCCACTCCCGAAGAGCTGTCCCGCATCATCGAGGAGTCGACGCGGGCCGGCGAGTTGCCGCCCACGCTGTCCGACCTGCTCGAACGCGCCCTCGAGTTCGGCGACCGCACGGCCGAGGAGATCATGGTGCCGCGTCCGCGCGTCGTGGTGCTCCGCGCCGCCCAGCCACTCTCCGACCTCCTCGACGTCATGCGGGTCCAGGGCCACTCCCGCTACCCGGTGATGGGCGAGGAGGGCGACGTGACCGGCGTGACCGGCGTGCGCGAGCTGGTCGCCTCCGGCCTCGACGACGGCGCGGTGGCCGACGTCACGCGACCGGCGCTCCTGGTGCCCGACTCGCTGCCGCTGCCCGGCGTGCTCGACCGGATGCGGGCCGCGGACGACGACATCGTCTGCGTCATCGACGAGTACGGCGACCTGGCCGGCGTGATCACCATCGAGGACCTGGCGGAAGAGCTCGTCGGCGAGTTGCTGGACGAGAACGACCCCGAGCCGGTGAGCGCGGTGGAGCGCCCCGGCGGCGTCTGGGAGGTCCCCGGCCGGCTCCGCCTCGACGAGGTCGAACGCGCCACGGGCCTCTCGCTCCCCGAGAGCGACGACTACGACACGCTGGCCGGCCTCGTGCTGGCCCGCCTGGGCCGGATGCCCGACCCGGGCGACGCGGTGACGGTGCCGGTGACGCGGTCGACCGACGACCCGTTCGCGGAGGCGGAGGCCGAGAGCGTGGCCCGCCTGACCGTGATGTCCCTCCACCGCAGGGTCCCGGAGTGGGTCCGTCTGGTGCCCGAGCAGCAGACCGAGCCGGCGGAGGCGACCCGATGACGCTGCTCCTGCTGAGCCTGGCCCTGCTGGCCTTCAACGCGCTGTTCGTGGCGGCCGAGTTCGCCTTCGTCTCGTCGCGGCGCCATCGCCTCGAGGAGATCGCGGCGACCGGCAACCGCCTGGTCAGGGTCGCCGCCAAGTCCGCGGTGGGCGGTGGCCGCCAGCTCTCGCTGATGCTGGCCGGCGCCCAGCTGGGCATCACCCTGTGCACGCTGGGCCTCGGCCAGGTGACCGAACCGGCCCTTGAGCACACGCTGGCACCGGTGTTCGCCATGATCGGCATCCCCGAGCAGCTGCGCCTGCCGATCTCGCTGACCCTGGCGCTGGCCCTGGTGACCTTCCTCCACATGGTGATCGGCGAGATGGCGCCCAAGTCGTGGGCGCTGACCCATCCCGAGCGGGCGGCCCTGCTGCTGACCTTCCCGTTCCGGGCGTTCACGCATCTGATGCGCCCCCTGCTCTCGGCTCTGAACGGCGTGACGAACGGCCTCCTGCGCCTTTTCGGCGTCCAGCCGGTGAACGAGCTGGCCACCACGCGCACTCCTCGCCAGCTGGCCATGCTGGTGGGGGAGTCGGGCCGCATGGGCCTGCTGGACCGCGCCGAACACGACCTCCTGACCAGAGCCCTCCGCCTGCAGGCGGAGGGGATGGAGCGCCTCATGATCCCCCTGGCCTCCGCGGCGATGGTGCGCCCATCGGCGAAGGCAACGGAGATCAGGGCGAAGGCGTCGGAGACCGCGCACCTCCGCCTCCTGGTCGGCTCCCCCACGGCGGTGGAGGGCGCCCTGCACGTGCGAGACGCCCTCCTCCACCCGGAGGCGACCGCGGGCGAGCTCTGCCACCCTCTGCCGGCGCTCAAGAGCACCACCCAGGTGCCGGAGGCGGTGCAGGCGATGCAGGAGGCCCGAGCCCACCTGGCCCTGGTGACGAACCCGTCAGGATCCGTCATCGGGATGGTGAGCCTGTCCGACCTCCTGGGCGAACTTCTGGACACCAGAACAAGGTGACGCAAATCACGCAAGCCACCAGAAAGTGATCTGCAAGCGAGGAGGTCTACCGTCCTCCTCGCGGAGCCCGACCGTACAAAAGAAAGTGTCCCGGCTCTTGCGATCCGGGACACACTTCGTCAAGGTGGGTCTGCCGAGAGCAACCACAGACGATTGGGGGTCTGGGGCTGCGCTCCCAGAGAGACGCCGAGGTCCGGGGAAATGTCCCCCGGGAGATACGACAAGGGGGCCAATGGGGGCAAGCCGTAAGACTTGCGACCAAGGCCCCCTGGCTAACCGAGTGGGCGAGGAGGGATTTGAACCCTCACGTCCTTTCGGACACACGGACCTGAACCGTGCGCGTCTGCCGTTCCGCCACCCGCCCTTTGTTGGGTGCGGAGAAACAGTAGCACGGAACAGCCACTGGTACTGAACCCGGATACGATCGCATAAGACACGGGAGCGGAGGAGCTGGGCGCGACTGCCGACGGGCGCCGGGAACGCCGCGACGTGGAACAAGCGGAAACCGGCGCCATCCGCGTCTGGGGGCCGCGATCATATGCACGGAGGAAGGGAGGTACCCGGTGGGAGTCCTTCAGCGCTTCGAGCGAAGGCTCGAAGGCTTGGTTGAGGGAGCCTTTGCGCGGGCGTTCAAATCTGACCTTCAGCCGGTCGAGGTCGCCAGCGCGGTTCAGCGGGAGATGGACGAGCGCGCGGCGATCGTGGCCCAGGGTCGGACGCTCGTGCCCAACGACTTCGTGGTTGAGCTGTCCACGACCGACAGCGAGCGGCTTGAGGTCTACGCCGACAGCATCAGCCACGAGCTGGCGAACCTCGCCAGGGAGTACGCCAAGGAGCAGGGCTACTCCTTCGTGGGACCGGTCCGGGTGCGCTTCGAGACCGCCGGTGACCTGGCTGTGGGCCTGTTCCGCATCAGGTCCGGCGTCATTCGCGGCGCGACGGTCGAGCAGGACGAGATTCGCCAGCCGGCGAGCGACCTGCCGCCGTCCCGGCCGCACGCGTTCAACGGGCGGCCGCGGCTGCTCGTCTCCACCCAGGACGATCCGCAGGGCGACCGTTCCTACGAGCTCACCACTCCGGTGACGTTGCTCGGCAGGGGCACCGACTGCGATCTTCGTCTGGTCGATCCGGGAGTGTCGCGGCACCATGCGGAGCTGCGCGTCGAGGGCCAGACGGTGGCCCTCGTCGATCTCGGGTCGACGAACGGCACTTTTGTCAATGGCCAGCCGGTGCGCAGGATCGAGCTCCAGAACGGCACGCGAGTGACGCTGGGGCGCACGACTCTGGTGTTCCGGCGCGATTAGGGGTAGACAGACGGTCCATGTCCGAGCTCACGCTGCTGCTGATCCGGCTCGCCTTCCTGGCGGTGCTGTGGTTCTTCGTCATTGCCGCAGTCGGCGTGATCCGGACTGACTTGTTCGGTTCACGCACGGCTCCCGCCGGCCCGCGTAAGGCCGCCAAGCCCGCCAAGGCGGTGGCGAAGCCCAAGAGCAAGAAGGGCGAGCCACGCCAGCTCATCGTCACCGGTGGTCCCCTGCAAGGCACCACCATCAACCTCACGGAGACGCCCATCACCATTGGCCGGGCGAACGACGCCACGCTGGTAGTCAGCGACGACTACGCATCCAGCCGGCATGCCCGGCTCTTCCCACAGGACGGTCAGTGGATCGTGGAAGACCTCGGGTCGACCAACGGGACATACCTCGACCGCTCGAAAGTCACCCGCCCGACCCCGGTGCCGCTCGGTGTTCCGATCCGCGTCGGCAAAACAGTCATTGAATTGCGCAAATGACCATCGCACTCCGCTACGCCGCCCGCTCGGACGTCGGCCTCCTCCGCGAAGGGAACGAGGACTCGGCGTACGCTAGCGGGCGCCTGCTCGCCGTCGCCGACGGCATGGGCGGGCACGCACACGGCGAGGTGGCGAGCTCAGTCGCCATCGCCGCCATGGCCTCTCTCGAGGAGGCACAACAGGGCGGTGACCTGCTCAACGCCATCGAGGCAGCCGTTCGCGACGCCAACCGCAAGCTGCACGAGATGGTGGGGCGGGATCCCAGCCTCAAAGGCATGGGCACGACCCTCACGGCCATGCTCTGGCACGGCACCCAGGTCGCCCTCGTCCACGTCGGCGACTCGCGCGCCTACCTGCTCAGGCGCGGGGAGCTCTACCAGATCACCCACGACCACACGCTGGTGCAGCAGCTCGTCGACGACGGGCGCATCACGCCGGAAGAGGCCGCCACGCACCCGCAGCGCTCCATCCTGCTGCGCGCGCTCGACGGCAGCGGCGAGGTCGATCCCGATCTCACGCTCCGGGAGGCGCAGGTGGGCGACCGCTACCTGCTGTGCTCCGACGGGCTGTCCGGCGTGGTGAGCGCGGAGACGCTGCACGCCACCCTCACCAACATCGACGACCCCGAAGAGGTCGTCCGCCAGCTCATCGACCTGGCGAACCGGGGCGGGGGGCCCGACAACATCACGTGCGTGCTGGCCGACGTCCTGGAGATCACCGACGGTCAGCAGGTGCCCGCCGAGGCCGCGGTCGTCGGCGCGGCGGGGATGACCCGGCTGCGGGGAAATCCCCCGCTCGACCGTCAGGAGACCCAGCCGGGGCGAGCCAACGCGGTGACCGCGCCCCAGCCGGCGATCACCGACGACTTCGACTTCGAGGAGCCGGTGGCGCAGGCGTCCCGGCGCTCGGGTCGGCGTCGCCGGGTGTGGCCCGTGCTGGTCACCGTGCTCGGTGTCGGCATCGTGGCGACCGCCGTCGGCGGTTACTTTGGATACCAGTGGACCCAGGACCAGTTCTTCGTCGGTGCTCGGGGCGACGAGGTGGTCGTGTTCCAGGGGATCAAGAAGGAGGTGGGCCCGTTCCAGCTCTTCAGCGTCTCCAGGGCCACCGGGCGGCAGCTCTCCCAGCTGTCCGAGGCCGACCAGGCGCTGATCAAGAGCGGCATTCCGGTCACCACCGTCGACGAGGGCATGGCCAAGATCGACGCGTTGCAGTTCACCGGTGATCCCCAGACCGAGACTCCTGCGACCACGAGCGGGTCCCCCACGCCGACCGCCACCGCCACCAGGACGAGACAACAACAGTAAATGAGCGAAGTCGCCGAAGCCCCCGTTCCGATGCCGGCCAAGCGCCGCGTGGCCCAGCTGGTCATGCTCGCGCTCGCCGTGGTGATCGTCATGGGCGCGTACGCCAACGTCGGTCTGGCGGTGGACAACCAGATCCCCGCCGGCATGCTGACGTACGGGCTGGGCCTGGGCGGCCTCATGCTGGTCGCCTACGGGGTGCTGGCCAAGTTCGCACCCTGGGCCGACCCCCTGATCCTGCCGATCGTGACCCTGATCAACGGTCTCGGCCTGGTGATGATCTACCGGCTGGAGACCGCCAACATGCCGGGGGCGTCCGCCACCACGCAGATCATGTTCACGGCCGTGGGCGTCGTCATGTTCTCCGTCACGCTCATCGTGGTGCGCGACCACCGCATGCTCCAGCGCCTCACCTACACCGCGGGCGCGCTCGGCCTGTTCCTGCTGGCCATCCCCGCGGTGCTGCCCTCCTCGATCAGCGAGGTGCAGGGCGCCAAGATCTGGATCCGCCTAGGCTCCTTCTCCATCCAGCCGGGCGAGTTCGCCAAGCTGGCGCTGGTCGTCTTCTTCGCCGGCTACCTGGTGGCCAAGCGCGACGTGCTGGCGCTGGCCGGGCGGCGGCTGCTGTTCATCGACCTGCCCCGGGCCAGAGACCTCGGGCCCGTGCTCGTCACGTGGGGCTTCAGCCTGCTCGTGCTGATCTTCGAGAAGGACCTCGGCACGTCGCTGCTGCTCTTCGGCACGTTCATCGCGATGCTCTACATCGCCACGCAGCGCACTTCGTGGGTGCTCATCGGCATCCTGCTGTTCGTCGGCGGCGCCTACCTCGCCGGCATGGTGTTCGACCACGTCGGCGACCGGTTCCAGATCTGGCTCGACCCGGGGGCCGAGGAGTTCTACAACCGCGAGATCGGCGGCAGCTACCAGATCATGCAGAGCCTGTTCGGGCTCGGCGCGGGCGGCATCCTCGGCACCGGCCTCGGCCAGGGCAACCCCGACCTGATCCCGCTGTCGTTCTCCGACTTCGTCTTCGCCGCGGTGGGCGAGGAACTGGGGCTGACCGGCCTGATGGCGCTGCTCATGCTGTACGCCCTCCTGGTCGAGCGGGGGCTGCGCAACTCGCTGGCGGCCCGCGAGCCGTTCTCCAAGCTGCTGGCCGGCGGCCTGTCGTTCATCCTGGCCTGGCAGGTGTTCATCATCGTCGGCGGCGTCACCAACCTGATCCCCCTGACCGGCCTGGTCACCCCGTTCATGTCGCAGGGCGGCTCCGCGCTGCTGGCTAACTGGATCCTTATCGCGCTCCTGGTACGCATGTCAGACTCGGCACGCAAGCCGCCGCCCCAGGCGATCCAGAACGAAGGACTCACGCAGGTGTTCCAGCGATGAACAAGACCCTGAAGCGCGCGTCCGTGGCCTGCCTGGTGATGTTCGCGCTCCTGATGATCAACGTGAACATCCTGCAGGCGGTCCGGGCAGAAGGCCTGAGCAAGGACCCTCGCAACACCCGCAACTACTACGCCCGCTACGCCATCGAGCGGGGCCGTATCGTCGCGGGCGGCAAGGTGATCGCCCAGTCGGTCGAGACTGAGAGCAAGCGGTTCCGCTTCGTCAGGCAATACCCCGACGCCAAGCTGTACGCGCACGTCACCGGCTTCTTCTCGCCGGAGAGCGAGAGCGCGGTCGAACGGTCCGAGAACGAACTGCTCGACGGCTCCAGCGCCGACCTGCTGCTGCGGCGCAGCATCGACCTGTTCACCGGCGAGCCGACCAAGGGCGCCAACGTCGAGGTCACGATCGACCCGCGGGCGCAGAAGGCGGCCTACGACGCGCTGCGCAACAGCGGCAAGCGGGGCGCGGTGGTCGCGCTCGACCCGAAGACCGGCGCCATCCTGGCGATGGTGTCGCTGCCGACGTACGACCCCGCCGAGCTGTCGGGCACCGACAAGGGCAAGGTGTTCACCCGGTACGACGAGCTGGCCAAGGACAAGAGCCAGCCGCTGCTCAACCGGACGATCGGGCAGACGTACCCGCCGGGGTCGACGTTCAAGGTGGTCACGATGGCGGCGTACCTGGAGGACGACTCCTCGCGCGGGGCCGACACCACCATCGAGGCGCCGCAGCGGCTCGACCTGCCCAACACCACCGCCGACCTGCCCAACTACGGCGGCGCGGCGTGCGGCTCCGGCCAGGTGACGCTGCAGTTCGCGCTGGAGCGGTCGTGCAACACGCCCTTCGGCAAGATGGGCCTGGAGCTGGGCTACGACAAGATGAAGGAGCAGACCGAGAGGTTCGGCATGGGGCAGCAGATCGCCGTGCCGATGTCGGTGGCCCAGAGCGACTTCGGCCAGAAGGAGGACGAGGCGGCCGTGGCGCAGGCCGCGATCGGGCAGCGCAGCAACCGGATGACGCCGCTGCAGATGGCCATGATCGCGGCGGGCATCGCCAACGACGGCACGGTGATGATGCCGTACCTCGTCAAGAAGGTCACCGACGCCAAGGGCGACACGGTCGACGAGGCCGAGCCCGAGGAGCTGACGGAGGCGGTCAGCTCCGAGACGGCGGGCAAGCTGCGCGACATGATGGTGAGCGTCGTCAACAACGGCACGGCGAACCTCGCGCAGGTGCCGGGCGTCCAAGTAGCGGGAAAGACGGGCACCGCGGAGTCGGGCGAACGCGCGGCGCCGCACGCCTGGTTCATCTCCTTCGCACCCGCGGAGGACCCGAAGGTGGCGCTCGCGGTCATCGTCGAGTCCGGCGCCGCCAACGTCGGCGCCGAGGCGACCGGTGGCGGCACCGCCGCGCCGATCGCGAAGGCCGTCCTGGAGGCGATGCTGAAGTGAGTGACGGTAACCTGCTGCACCATGCGGCTCCGTAACCGCTACCTCCTGGTCTCCCGCATCGCCACGGGCGGTATGGGAGAGGTGTGGCGTGCCCGCGACGAGCTGCTCGGGCGCGAGGTGGCGGTCAAGATCCTGCGCAGCCACATGCACGCCGACCCCACCTTCCGCGAGCGGTTCAGGAACGAGGCCAGGCTCACCGCCGTGCTCGCCGACCCCGGCATCGCCCAGGTCTTCGACTACGGCGAGGAGAGCGATCTCGCCTACCTCGTGATGGAACTGGTGCACGGAGAGCCGCTGTCGGCCATCCTGGCGCGCGGCGGCGCCATCGGGGCCGAGGTGACGCTCGACGTGGTGCACCAGACGGCCAAGGCGCTCCACGTGGCCCACACGGCGGGCATCATCCACCGCGACATCAAGCCGGGCAACCTGCTGGTGACCCCCGAGGGCGTCATCAAGGTGACCGACTTCGGCATCGCGCGGGCGCTGGAGGCGGCTCCGGTGACGCAGACCGGCACCGTTCTCGGCACGGCCCAGTACGTCAGCCCCGAGCAGGCCCAGGGTTTCCCGCTCACGCCCGCGACCGACCTCTACTCGCTGGGCGTGGTGGCGTACGAGTGCCTGGCGGGGCGCACGCCGTTCCGCGGCGACAGCCAGGTGGCGATCGCGCTCCAGCACCTCAACGAGCAGCCGCCGCCGCTCGGCGCGGACGTGCCCGCGCCCATGCGGGAGCTGGTCATGGCGCTGCTGGCCAAGGAGCCGGAGCAGCGGCCGGGGTCGGCGCTTGAGGTGGCCGACCGGGCGTACGTGCTGCGCGAGTCGCTGGCCGGGGCCGGGCAGGGCGCGGAGCTGAGCATGCTCACCGATCCGTCAGGTTTCCGTGTCCGCGAGCCAGGCCCGGAAGACCAGCGCACCACCGACGACCTCGCGCCCGCCACGGCCCTGGAGGAGCCCCGGCCGGGCAAGCGGCGCAGGGGCGCGCGCACGCTCGCGGCGGTGGCCACGGCCGGGTGCGTGGCAGCGGTGGGGCTGAGCGCGATCACGTTCGCCAGCCGGCAGCCGATCGGCACCGTGCCGGACGTGGCCGACCCGACGGAGTCGACGACGCTGGCCACGCCCGAGCAGGCGCGGCCGGGCAAGACCAGGGTCCGCACCCGCCGGCCTCCGGTGATTCCGGCGAAGTCGCCGAGGCCGATACCCTCGCGGTCGGCTACGGTAGGCAAGTCGGCAACTCCCACGAAGAAGCCGGCGCCGAAACCGACCCCGACCACCCGTACCCCAACACCCACCCGCACACCGACGCACACGGCTACTCCGACTATTTCGAAGACTCCGACACCGACCACATCGCCAGACCCGGGTGAGACAAACCCACCCAAGGAGGAGACGTGACGCGCCAGGGGGTCGATGATGGACACCGGCGGCCCCCCGAGCAGGCCGGTACCCAAGATGAACGGTAAGGGACAGTGCAGGAAATGACTCAGCCTCGGCTACTCGGAGGTCGTTACGAGCTCGACGGTGTCGTCGGGCGCGGCGGCATGGCCGAGGTGTATCGTGCCCGAGACATCCGGCTGGACCGCATAGTCGCGATCAAAACCCTCCGGTCCGACCTGGCGCGCGACCACACCTTCCAGGCCCGGTTCCGCCGCGAGGCGCAGTCCGCGGCCTCCCTGAACCACCCGGCCGTGGTCGCTGTCTACGACACCGGCGAAGACGTCACCGACGGCACGCCGGTGCCGTACATCGTGATGGAGTACGTCGACGGCCGGACGCTGCGCGACCTGCTGCGGCAGGACCGCCGGCTGCTGCCGGAGCGGGCGGTCGAGCTGGTCGACGGCATCCTGCGGGCGCTCGACTACAGCCACCGGGGCGGCATCGTCCACCGCGACATCAAGCCGGCCAACGTGATGATCACGCGGGCCGGCGACGTCAAGGTGATGGACTTCGGCATCGCGCGGGCGATGGCCGACTCCGCGGCCACGATGACGCAGACGGCGCAGGTCATCGGCACCGCCCAGTACCTGTCGCCGGAGCAGGCGCGGGGCGAGCGGGTCGACGCGCGCAGCGACATCTACTCCACCGGCTGCGTCCTGTACGAGCTCCTGACCGGGCAGCCGCCGTTCACCGGCGACTCGCCCGTGGCGATCGCCTACCAGCACGTCCGGGAGGAGCCGATCCCGCCGTCGCAGATCGACCGCGAGATCCCGGCATGGGCCGACGCGATCGTGCTCAAGGCCATGGCGAAGGACCCGGCTCAGCGCTACCAGAGCGCGGGCGAGATGCGGGCCGACATCCAGCGGGCGATGTCCGGCATGCCGGTCGACGCCCAGACGATGGCGATGACGGGCAACTACGGCCAGGGCACGCGCATGATGACCGCCACGCAGGCGGCCACCGGCCCGGCCACGCAGCGCACCACCGCGGTGCCTCCGTACGACTACGGCGAGGGCGGCCGCGGCGGGCGGCGCAGGGCGAGCGGCGGCGGTGGCGGCGCCGTCAAGACCGCGTTGTGGATCATCATTCCACTACTGATCATCGGGGCCTTCGTGACGGTCGGCTACATGGTGTTCGGCACGGGCAACACGCAGACCGACAGCGCGATCACCGTTCCCGACCTCGCCTCGCAGGAGCTGAAATACGCCGAGGAGCAGCTCAAGTCGCTCAAGCTCAACGTCCAGGTGGTGGAGGAGGCCAACTCCGACGTCGACAAGGGCAGCGTGATCAGGACCGACCCCGCGGCCAACGCCAAGGTCAACGAGGGCGACACGGTCAAGCTGTTCGTGTCCACGGGGCCGGAGCGGGTCAAGGTGCCCGACGGGCTCGTCGGCATGACGCAGTCGGAGGCCATCGACGCCCTCGCTTCCGCCGGGCTGCGCGGCACCGTCAAGACCAGGGTGTCGAGCAAGCCGCAGGGCACGGTCATCGACACCAGCCCCAAGGCCGGCGCCTCGGTCGAGAAGGGCGGCTCGGTCACCCTCTTCGTGCCCAAGCAGCTCAACGAGGTGCCCGACGTGATGGGGCTGACCGTCGAGGAGGCCACGAAGGCCATCCAGGACGCCGGCTTCCGCGCCAGGGTCACCGAGTCGGCCAGCGACCAGCCGGTCGGCACGGTCATCCAGCAGAACCCGCCCGCGGGCAAGCCGCTGGCGCCGAACACGTCGGTGACGATCGTGGTGTCCACCGGTCCCGACCAGGGGCCGACGGACGAGCCGAGCGACGGCTTCCCGACCGATCAGCAGCCGACGGACCAGCCGACCGACGACTTCCCGTCCGAGGAGCCGACCGAGGACAACCCGATCGACGACGAGTCGCTCGGCTGACCCCGGTCACACGCGCCAGAAGGGCCGCCCGGTTCGGGCGGCCCTTCTGTTTCGCCGGAAGCTCACCGCCCGCACTCGGCCGGGGAGGCATGGCACGTGGACGCAGAAGAACGCCCCCGCCGCTCGGGGGCAACGGCGGGGACGCTCACTTGTTAGTCGGTGGACGCGTGGCGTTCGTTACACCATTCCGCGCAGCCAGTTTCCGAGCAATGTGGTGCCGTGTTCGGACAACACCGATTCGGGGTGGAACTGGATGCCCTCGATGGGGGCGCGGCGGTGACGCAGGCCCATGACGACCCCCTCGGCGGTGGTCGCGGTCACGTCGAGCACGTCGGGCACTGTTTCCGGGAGCACGGCGAGCGAGTGGTAGCGGGTCATCCGCACCGGCGAGGGCAGCGACTCGAACACGCCCTTGCCGTCGTGGAGGATGTCGCTGGTCCGGCCGTGGAACAACTCGGGTGCGCGGGACACGGTGCCGCCGAACGCGACGGCGATGGCCTGGTGGCCCAGGCAGACGCCGAGCAGGGGCTGCTCGCGGGCGGCCGCGTGGCGGACGAGGGGCACGCTCACACCGGCCGCCTCGGGAGTGCCCGGGCCGGGACTGACGAGCACGCCGTCGTAGGCGTCGGCGTCGCTCATGCGTACGTCGTCGCGCTGCCGCACGTCGCAGTCGGCGCCCAGCGCCCGCAGGTACTGCACGATCGTGTGGACGAAGCTGTCGTGGTTGTCCACGACCAGCACGCGGCTCATTCCTGGCGGTCACCTCGTCGCTGCGGGAGTGGACCTCCCAGAGTACGGCCACCACGGCGGCGACCCGGAATCGCCATGACGCCCGCGTGGCGACTATCCTGGAGCACACTTCACTAGGCTCGTCAAAGAGCCTGCGGACGATCCGGATGCCCCAGGCCCTCAGCAGGAGTTACCCAGTGCCCAAGTCCAAGGCTCGCAAGAAGGCGGTCTACACCCCGCCGCAGAAGTCTCAGCAGGTCAAGGTCAGCCCGCGCTGGCTGGCCCCCACGATGGTCGTGGCGTGGATCATCGGCATCCTGTGGATCGCGATCTACTACGTCGCCCCGCAGACGCCCTTCATCGGCGACCTCCAGAACTGGAACCTGCTGATCGGGTTTGTTTTCATCATCTTCGGTGTGGTGCTTTCCACCCGCTGGCGTTAGGTCTTTCCACAGTCTTTTCCACACCCTGTGGGTGCCTCAGACAGCGCTCAGAATGGCTGACACCCGCACCATCACGAGCACGGCCAGCAATGCCAGCGCTCCCGCGATCGCCAGGACCTGCCACAGCGTCCTGTTGTTCTTGGGGGCGTAGGCCATGGCTCCGGCCAGCAGCGCGCCGGTGATCAGGCCGCCGATGTGGCCGGTCCAGCTGATGCCCGGCACCACGAACGTGATCGCCAGGTTGATCACGATGAGCACGGCGATGCCGCGGACGTCGAGGTTGAGCCGGCGGCCGACCACGAACACCGCGGCGAACAGGCCGAAGATGGCCCCCGACGCGCCGACCGTGGGCTGGTTGAGCGGGTCGAGCCAGAGGCCCAGCGCCGACCCGCCGAGCGCGCTGATCAGGTAGAGGGCCAGGTAGCGCACGTGGCCGAAGGCCCGCTCCAGGTAGGGGCCGACGACGTAGAGGGCCCAGGAGTTGAACAGGATGTGGAAGACGCCGCCGTGCACGAACGCGGCGGTGATCAGCCGGTGGTACTGGTCGAGCCCGGCCACGCCGAGGGGCCACATGGCCAGTTCCGCCGTCACCTCGTCGCCCGTGAGGTATTGCGCGCCGAAGATCAGCACATTGACGGCCAGGATGGCGTACGTGACGTATGGGGTGCGGACGACCCTGCCGCCGAACGTGGATCTGGCCTCGCGCATGCCGCGGTTGCCCTCGGCCACGCACTCGGGGCACTGGAAGCCGACCGCCGCGTCGCGCATGCAGTCGGGGCAGATGGGGCGCTCGCAACGCTGGCAGCGGACCCAGGTCTCCTTGTCGGGATGCCGGTAGCACCTGGGCACGGCCTCAGCCGGCTGCTCGGGCTGAGGGGGCGGGCTGGGCGGCAGGCTGGTCATGACCGAAAGCCTATGGCTTGCGGGGGCTTGCCGCGTCGCCGCGCGGTCCGCGCATGCGGTACGGTGCGCCGGGCTCCGTGACACCAGTACGCCGGGCTCCGTGACAACGGTGCGCCGGGCTCCGTGACGGGCACGGAGACCCGGCGCAAGCACCGCATCGGCCCGGCGAGCCGGTCACCGGCCGGGGCGAAAGCGACCGGTACCGGCCGCGGTCGGCTGAGTGAGGTGGGCGGCGGGGGCCGCGGTCAGGACTGGACGCGGTCGATGGTGACCGCCTCCAGGACGACGTCCTCGACCGGGCGGTCGCGGCGGTCGGTGCGGGTCTTGGAGATGGCGTCGACGACGTCCTGGCCCTCGATCACCTCGCCGAAGATGGTGTGCTTGCCGTTGAGGTGGGGCGTCAGGCCGACCGTGATGAAGAACTGCGAGCCGTTGGTGCCCTTGCCGAAGCGGATGCCGGCGTTGGCCATGGCCAGCAGGTACGGGCGGTTGAACCAGAGGTCGGGGTGGATCTCGTCGTCGAAGTCGTAGCCGGGACCGCCGATGCCCTGCCCCAGCGGGTCACCCCCCTGGATCATGAAGCCGGCGATCACCCGGTGGAAGATCGTGCCGTCGTAGTAGCGGGCGGTGCTCTTCTCACCGGTGCCCGGGTGGGTCCACTCGCGGGTGCCCTCGGCCAGCTCCACGAAGTTCCGTACCGTTTTCGGGGCCTTGGTGGGGAAGAGTTCTACCTTGATATTTCCGCGATTGGTCTGCAGGTTAGCGATCAGCTTCTCAGCCACGAGACAGCTGCCCCCCTCTATGCACAGGGTTGGTTGTGTGGTGTTTTGAGGACTATGGCCTGACGGCCTCCTGAGCCATCCTCCCACGAACGGCCATGATTGAGCCGCCTTGTCCAGGGAAGGTCAGGCTCGGGGCCCCAACGACAGGGGAGGTTGTCGTGTCCCTGACACTGAAAAGACGCCGCGTGGTCATAGCAGTACCGGCCACGTGGATGGGCCGCATGAAGGCCCAGGCCGTGCGCACCGGCCACCGCATGGCGCCCATGGCGGACCAGGCCAGGACGGCCGCCGCCCACCGGTTCGAAGACGCCCGCTCCTGGGCGGCGCCGCGGCTGGAGTCCGCGGCGCACGGCTTCGAGGACCAGATCGCACCCAAGGTGAGCTCCATGCTCACCCGTGCGGCCAGGAGGATCGACCCGAAGCCGACTCGTTCGCGCCGGTGGCCGATGCTCGCGCTAATGACCGGCCTCGCCGTGGGAGCGATGGGCTACATGGCCTACCGCCGCAATGCCCAGCAGTGGACCGAGCACATGAAGGATTCCGCCTCCGATGCCTCACGATGGGTCAACGAGAAGGCGGAAAGGACCGCCGAGTCCGCGGACCGGATCGCTGCCACGGCGTCGAACAAGGCGGACGAGACATCCCGCAAGATGTCCTGACGCCGACGGAAGCGCGCCCCTGCCGACGTGCAGGGGCGCGCTTTCTGCCGCGTGGGGCCCGGCCTGCCCGTACGAAGGCTCCCGCGCCTGCCCTGGCCAGAGCCTGTCCCGGGTCTCCCGCGCCTGCCCTGGCCAGGACCTGTCCCGGGCTGCCGCGTGGGGTCGCTCGTGGCTACTCGGACTTCTTGCAGATGATCGTCCTCGCCACGGCGCCCTCGGGGGGCTTGGGGGCGTCCGCGGGCACGGCGTGAGAGATCTCGATCTTCCCTGCCTTGATCTTCTCGCCCTCGATCTCGCCTCCTTCGATCGTGCCGCCCTCGGCCTTGCCGATCTTGATCTCGCCGGCGCCGATCTCGCCGGCCTCTACGGCGATCTTGCGGGGAGCCGTCCGGGGCTTGCCGTCCGGGGTGGCCGGTTCGGCGCCCTCGCGGAGGGGATGGGCGGGGAGGGCCTTCTCCACCGTGCCGGGGTCGATCTTCTTGATCTCGCCATCGGGGGTCACCAGGACGCCCGTCGGTTCGCCGGGTTCGGGTGCGGGGAGCTCGACGGTCCTGCCGTCGCCGGTCGTACAGGTGACCTTGGCGCCGGCGGGGGCGGTCGGCTCGTCGGCCAGGGCGGAGCCGCCGAGGCCGGTGAGCGCGAGGGCGCAGGCCGCGCCGAGCACCGCCACGCGGCGCCTCAGCATGGTTCTTCTCATTCGTTCTCCTCACTCGGATGGGGGCGTACGGCCCCGAGCCTGGCCCGGCGTACCTGAACCGGCGCTGAAGAGGGCCTAAATGATCTTCAGGTTGACTTTAGGTCGGCTGCGGCAGTCTGGACGGCGTGCGAGTGCTGCTGGTGGAGGACGAAGAGCGGCTGGCCGGCCTGATCAAGGGCGGGCTGGCGGGCGAGGGGTTCGCCGTGGACGTCGCCCACGACGGGCGCGACGGGCTGTGGCTGGCCACCGAGAACGCGTACGACGTGATCGTCCTGGACGTGATGCTGCCGAGGATGAACGGGTACGCGGTGTGCGCCCGGCTGCGGGCGGCCGGCGACTGGACGCCGATCATGATGCTGACGGCCAAGGACGGCGTGTACGACGAGGCCGAGGCGCTCGACAACGGCGCCGACGACTACCTGGCCAAGCCGTTCTCGTACGTGGTGCTGCTGGCGCGGCTGCGCGCGCTGGTTCGGCGGGGCGGGCGGGAGAGGCCGGTGTCGATCACGGTGGGCGACCTGGTGATCGATCCGGCCGGGCTGCGGTGCCGCAGGGGCGAGGCGGAGATCGCCTTGACGCCCAAGGAGTTCGCGGTGTTGCACGCGCTCGCGCGGCGGCCCGGCGAGGTCGTCTCCAAGAGCGAGCTGCTGGCGAAGGCGTGGGACTTCTCCTACGACGGCGATCCCAACATCGTCGAGGTCTACATCAGCGCGCTGCGCCGCAAGATCGACGTGCCGTTCGGGCGGACGACGCTCGTCACCGTGCGCGGGGCCGGGTACCGGCTGGATGCGCCGTGAGGAGGCGGGTGTTCGCCGGGCTGTCGTCGGTGCGGGTGCGGGCCACGCTCGCGGCCACGCTGGTGGTGGCGCTGGCGCTGGGCGGGGCGGTCGCGGTGCTGGTGCTCGTGCTGCGCGGGACGCTGGTGGGCAGCGCGGACGCCGAGGCGGTCAAGAAGGCCGTGATGGCGGCGACGTACGCGGAGGCCGGCAAGCCCGGCATGCCGCCCAACGTGGTCGCGTCGGGCACGGTGCACCTGGCCGACGGCACGGTGGCGGCGGTGGCCGACCCGGACATCCTGCTGGCCGAGCGGGGGAAGGTGGTGAAGAACTGGGCCGCGCCCGACGAGTACGCCGTGGCCGAGGTCAGCGTCACCACGTCGGCCGGGCCCGCCCTGGTGGTGTCGCGGGTCTCGCTGGCGGGGGCGGAGGCGGCGCTGCGCACGTTGTACGGCGTGCTGCTGCCCGGCGTGCCCGCGCTGCTGCTCGTGGTGGCGGTCATGACGTGGCTGTCGGTGGGTCGGGCGCTGGCGCCGGTGGCCGCGATCCGGGCCAAGGTCGCCCACATCACGGCCCGCGACCTGCACCAGCGCGTTCCCGTACCGCGGTCCGAGGACGAGATCGCGGCGCTCGCCACCACCGTCAACGGCACGCTCGACCGGCTGGAGACGGCCATGGAGACGCACCAGAGGTTCGTCGCGGACGCGGCGCACGAACTGCGCAGCCCCATCGCCACGCTGCGCGCCCGGCTGGAGCTGGCCGCGCCCAGCGAGCTGACCACGGAGGCGCTGGCCGACGTGGAGCGGCTGCAGGCGCTGGCCGCCGACCTG
>DASUCK010000306.1:0-17808 GCA_036276095.1 Nonomuraea sp.
GACCATGATCCACGCACGCTTCTCTTCGGATGCCATGCCTGAAATGTAAAACACGACGGACATAGTGTCTACAATCTTTAACATTATTCGCCGTATGTGACCATGCCGCTACTGTGGGGCGGCCCGGCCCGCGCCCGATGATGCCGTCATGAGGAAGCGGACGCTGGTGTGGGTGGGATCGGGGATCACGCTGGCCGCCATGGCGGGCCTGGCCGGCTACTTCGCGCGGGTCGGCCTCGACGCCGCCGACAAGCTGTCCAGCGTGATCGGCGTGTTCGTCGCGGTGTCCGGCCTGGCGCTCGCCCTCTACGGCACGTTCGCCGGCCGCCCGTCGCGGCCGCCCCCGCCGACGGTCTCCGCCGGAGGGACGCGGTCCGTGGCCATCGGCGGCGACAACACCGGCACCATCACCACCGGCGACACCGGCGGCACTGCGGCCGCCGGCGACGGCCCCGCCGCCTCCCCCGAGCCCTGACGGCGTGGGGGAGGCCGCCGCGGCGCTACCGCCTGGGGACGGTGATGAGGGTGGCGCTACCGCTTGGGGACGGTGATGAGGAGGGCGTCGCCCTGGCCGCCGCCGCCGCACAGGCCGGCCGCGCCCAGGCCGCCGCCGCGGCGCCTCAGCTCGTGGGCCAGGGTCAGCACGATGCGCGCGCCCGAGGCGCCGATCGGGTGACCGAGCGCGATGCCGCCGCCGTTGACGTTGACCTTGTCCAGGGGCACGCCGAGTTCCTTCGCCGACTGGAGCACCACGCTGGCGAACGCCTCGTTGATCTCGACGAGATCGAGCTGGTCGGCGGTGACGCCCTGCTTGGCCATGGCCTGCTTGATGGCGTTGGCGGGCTGCGACTGCAGCGACGCGTCGGGGCCGGCGACGTTGCCGTGCCGGCCGATCTCGGCCAGCCACTCCAGGCCCAGTTCCTCCGCCTTCTCCCTGGACATGACGACCACGGCGCAGGCCCCGTCGGAGATCTGGGACGCCGACCCGGCCGTGATCGTGCCGTCGGCGGCGAAGGCCGGGCGGAGCTTGGCGAGGGTCTCCGCGGTGGTGTCGCCGCGTATGCCCTCGTCCTCCTTGACGATCAGCGGCTCGCCGCGCCGCTGCGGGATCTCCACCGGGACGATCTCGTCGTCGAAGACGCCGTTCTTGATCGCGGCGGCGGCGAGCTGGTGGGAGCGGGCGGCGAGGGCGTCCTGCTCCTCGCGGCCGATGCCGAGCCTGGCGTTGTAGCGCTCGGTCGACTCTCCCATCGCGCACTGGTCGAACGCGCAGAACAGGCCGTCGTGGGCCATCGAGTCGACGACCTGCGAGTCGCCGTACTTCACGCCCTTGCGCAGCCCCGGCAGCAGGTGGGGCGCGTCGGTCATCGACTCCATGCCGCCGGCCACCACGATGTCGAACTCGCCGGCCCTGATGAGCTGGTCGGCCAGCGCGATGGCGTCGAGGCCGGACAGACAGACCTTGTTGACGGTGATGGAGGGCACGGTCATCGGGATGCCGGCCTTCACGGCGGCCTGGCGCGAGGGGATCTGGCCGGCGCCGGCCTGCAGGACCTGACCCATGATCACGTACTCGACCGCATCGGGCGCCACGCCGGCCCGCTCAAGGGCCGCCTTGATCGCGATGCCGCCCAGGTCGACGGCCGACTGGCCGGACAGCGCCCCGAGCAGCTTGCCGATGGGGGTGCGAGCTCCGGCGACAATGACGGAACGGGACATGACAACGGCCTCCTGTGCTCGCGCGTCGGTCTGTTTGACACGATACCCACGAGTACAGGGACGGCCGCCATGGAGGTAGGTCACACATGTTCATGCGCATCGACCACATCGGGATCGCCTGTCGGGACCTCGAGGAGAAAATCGCGTTCTTCTCGGAGACGTTCGAGCTCACGGTGGTGGCCCGGGAAGTCAACGAGGAGCAGGGTGTCAAGGAGGCCATGTTGCACGTCGCGGACGGCGAAGGCGGGGGCTCCTACATTCAACTCCTGGAACCTCTCTCGGACGACTCGCCTGTGGGAAAATTCCTCGCCAAGCGGGGCGAGGGCGTTCATCATGTTGCATTCGGTGTACGTGACGTCACGGAAACCATGGCTAAGATCAACGAGAAGGGCGTGAGGCTCCTGGACGAACATCCCAGGCATGGGTCAATGGGCTCGCAGATCGCCTTCCTGCATCCCAAAGATGTGGGGGGAATGCTGACCGAGTTGGTCCAGGCAGACAAACGCCCATAAATCGCCCAAAACGTTCATATGTAACTAGTCACGCAGAAAATTGGACGGGGCTTCGCAGGTGGCACCAGCGGAGTACGCTTGACCTTCCACCGGACACGGAGCCTGCCGTGAGGCACAGGCTCCTTGGATCGGATGCCCCGAACCCCCGTCCGGCCCGTGTAGCCGTCTCGACAACCCAGGATCGAGCCTCCATGCAGTCCGACATCGACGCCCAGCTCAACAATTTCTTCGAAGACGCCCCCGCACGCGAGTTCGACGTGGTCCTTCGCGGCTACGACCGGCATCAGGTCCACGACCATCTCAAGCAGCTCGACCAGGATCTGCGCCAGGCCCGCGAGCAAGTCGTCAGCCTGCAGCGCGATCTGTCCGACTCCCAGCGCCAGCTGCAGGAGCAGGAGCGTCCGACCTACTCCGGTCTCGGCGCCCGCATCGAGCAGTTGCTCCGCCTGGCCGAGGAGCAGGCCACCGAGCTGGTGCAGGCCGCCAGGTCCGAGGCAAACGAGATCAAGGCCGCCGCCAAGGTCGAGGCTGCCGACCTGCGTGCCGCCGCCGAGGCCGAGGCCGCCGACAAGCGCGCCCAGGCCACCCGCGAGAGCGACGAGATGCGCACCGCCGCCGAGCGGGACGCCGAGGAGATCCGCTCGACCGCCCGCCGCGAGGCCGACGAGCTGACCAACACCACCGAGCGCGAGGTGGCCAAGCTGCGGGCCACCGCCGACCACGAGGTGGCGGAGAAGCGGGCCGACGCCGAGCGCGAGATCGCCAAGCTGCGCACCACCACCGAGCGCGAGGTCGCCCAGCTGCGGGCCTCCACCAAGCGCGAGCGCGACGAGGTGCTGACCACGGCCAAGCGCCAGGCCGACGAGATGCGCGCGCAGGCCCAGCGGGTGCTGGAGGAGTCCGAGGCCAAGCGGGCCCAGGACGAAGCCGAGTTCGAGATCCAGCTCGCCTCCCGCCGCGAGGAGGCCGAGCGCCAGGAGGCCGAGCGCCACGCCACCGCCCAGGCCGCCACGCAGAAGCTGGTCGCCGAGGCCGAGCAGCGGGCCGCCACGGCCGAGTCGCGCGCCACGAAGGCCACCCAGCAGGCCGAGCAGACCCGCCGCGAGGCCGACCTGCACGCCAAGCAGCTCGTCGCCAACGCGCGCAAGAGCGCCGAGTCCATCGTCGCCGAGGCCAAGACCAGCGCCGAGACGATCGTGACCGAGGCGAAGAACGAAGCCGAGCGCACCCGCAGCGCGATGCAGCGCCAGGTCGACGAGCTCACCCGCCAGCGCGACAGCATCACCAGCCACCTGGCCCAGCTGCGCCAGCTGCTCGGGGGCGCCCCCCTGCCCGGCATGGAGCCCGAGCCCGCGGTCACCGCGGCCCCGCCGAAGCCCGCGCTCGCCGCGCCCGCGGTCGAGGCGCCCGCCCCGGCCACCACGCCCGCCGCCACACCCGCCACCAAGGTCGAGACCAAGGCCGAGGACGATGCGGAGTGGTGGCAGGAGTAGCGGTCCGCGTCTCGGGGGCTGAATGACGGCTGGAGGGAGCCTGGCGACCGCGACGGTCGCTAGGCTCTCTTGGTGTTCGGGCGGGTACGAGCCGTTCGCGTCCGGCGTGGTGTGTCGCCGATCGTCCTGGGGGTTGCGTTGTCCACCGAAGCCGAGCCCACGGCCAGCGAGCGGGATCGGGGCGGGGATCAGGACCAGACCGAGGGCCCCGAGCGCGCCGAGGAGGCCGACGGGGCGGAGGGATCGGGCGCGTCCGGCGCGCCGGCGCGGGACCAGGCCACGGAGCCGGAGGCGGCCGAGGCCACGGAGGCGGGCGGGGCCGCGGAGGCGGCGGAGGCGGCCGGAGCCGCGGAGGCGGACGACCCCGGCGGCCCGCAGCCGTACGGCATCCCCGGGAAGCCGCTGGCCAGGGGGCCCTTCCTGTTCGGGCTGGTCGGCGGGCTCGGGGTGCTGACGGCGATCGCGCTCGCGCAGATGGTGGTCAACTCGCTGAGCACGATCATCCTGGTCGTGGTCGCGATGTTCCTGGCCGTCGGGCTCAACCCGGCCGTCGAGGCGTTACAACGGCACGGCGTGGCCCGGCGGGGCGCCATCTCGATCGTGTTCGCCGGGGTGATCGTGGCGTTCGTGCTGTTCGGGCTGGCGGTGGTGCCGCCGGTGGGCAAGGAGCTGACGGAGTTCGTCGCGGCCGTGCCGGGCTATCTCAACGAGCTGAGCAACCACCCGACGCTCAAGCAGCTCGACGCCGACTACGGGATCATCCCGCAGCTCACGACGTTCGTGACCGGGACACTCGGGCCGACGCTGGCGACCGGGGTGGTGGGCGCGGGCCTGGTCGTGCTCGACGGCGTGTTCACCACGGTGACCCTGCTCGTGCTCATGCTCTACTTCCTCGGCTCGCTCCACACGATCAAGGACTACCTGCTCAAGCTGGTGCCGGCCTCGCGGCGGGCGCGCACCGGCGCGATCACCGAGGAGATCCTCACCGGCATCGGCGGGTACGTCGCGGGCAACGTGCTCATCTCGATCATCGCGGGCGTGCTGACCTGGATCTTCCTGTCCGTCGCCGGCGTCCGTTACGCGCTCGCGCTCGCCCTGGTCGTCGCCCTGACCGACCTGATCCCGCTGGTGGGCGCCACGATCGGCGCGGTGGTCGTGACCGCCGTCGCGCTGCTGCAGTCGGTGCCCGCGGGCATCGCCTGCGCGATCTTCTTCCTGGTCTACCAGCAGGTCGAAAACTACCTGATCTACCCCAGGGTGATGAAGCGCTCGGTCGACGTGACACCCGCGGTGACGGTGATCGCCGCGTTGTTCGGCGGCGCGCTGCTGGGCATCGTCGGAGCGCTCCTGGCCATCCCGGTGGCCGCGGCGATCGCGTTGATCGTCCGCGAGGTGGTCATTCCCCGGCAGGCGCGGGCCTGACGGTCACGGGCGTACGCCGCCGAGCTCCGTCCTGAGGAACTCGGCCACGGCGGCGTTGAACGCCTCCGGCTGCTCCACCGCGCTCAGGTGGCCCGCCTTCGGGATGATCTCCAGGCGGCCGGTGGGCGCGGCCCGCGCCATCGCCTCCGCGTCCGCGGGCGGCGACAGTTCGTCCTCCTCGCCCACGACGACCAGCAGCGGCACCTTCAGCGCGGCGAGCGTGTCGAACGAGTCGGGCCGCGCGGCCATGGCCCGCTGCGCCCAGGCGACGGCGCCCGGCGGTGCGGACTGCACCAGCCCCTTGACGCGCCCGAACACCATGGCCCGCCGCTCCTTGGTCGTGGGCCCGATGAGCGCCGGCAGCACCTCGCTGACCAGCACGTCGACGCCGTCGGACAGCACGGCCCGCGCGATGCGCTCCCTGTTCTCCCGCGCCGGGGCCGGGTCGGGGGCGGCCTTGGTGTCGGCCAGGATGGCGCCGAGCAGCCGGTCGGGGTGGCGGCGGCAGAACGCCATGGTCACGTACCCGCCCATGGAGAGCCCGCCGACCACGGCCTTGTCGATGCCCTCGTCGTCGAGCAGCCTGGCGACGTCGTCGGCCATGAGGTCGAGCGAAGGGTCGTCCTCGCCCAGCCGTGACCCGCCGAACCCGCGCAGGTCGGGGGTGACGACCCGGCAGACCTTGGCCAGCCCTTCCCGCTGGGCCAGCCACATCGCCGACGACAGCGGGAACGCGTGAAGCAGCACAACCGGGAGTCCGGTCCCGGCCGATCTCGTGTAGAGCTGCACGGACCACACAGTAGCCCGCTTCGCCGTCATCATCACTCGATGTCGCATGCCGATATACCCACATAGCGCCGACCGATTTTCCCGCGCGACACGGCGAAGGCCGGTTCCCGGCGGTGCGGGCGCGGGTCAGATGGCGGTGGCGCCGCCGTCGATGTAGAGGACCTGGCCGGTCATGTACGACGATGCCGGCGCGGCCAGGAACACGGCGGGGTGGGCCATCTCCTCGGCGGTGCCCCAGCGGCGCATGGGCACGGAGGCGACGGTGGCCGCGTTGGACGTGTCGTCCTCCCACAGGTTGCGGTTGAGGTCGGTGGCGGTCCAGCCGGGGCACAGGGCGTTGACGCGGACGCCGGCGCGGGCCCACTCCACGGCCAGGGTCTTGGTCAGGGCCACCAGGCCGGCCTTGGCCGCCGCGTACGGGGCCAGGAACGGAGCGCCGAGGGCGGCGACCGACGCGATGTTGATGACCGACCCGCTCCCCCGCTCCAGCAGGTGTGGCGCGACGGCGTGGCAGACGGCCATGGCGGAGTCGAGGTTGAGTCGCATCACCTTGTCCCAGCCGGGCAGCCGCAGGTCCTTGAACTCGACCATGAAGTTCGAGCCGCCGGCGTTGTTGACCACGATGTCGAGGTGGCCGAGGCCGTCGATCGCCCCGCGTACGGCGTCGGCGGCGGCGTCGCGGCCGGTGAGGTCGGCGGGGATGATCACGGCCCGCCGGCCCAGGGCCTCGATCTCCTTGCCGACGCCGGCGAGCGTCTCCGCCGACCTGGACACGAGCGCGACGTCGGCGCCCGCCGCGGCGTACGCGAGCGCGATGGCCCGCCCGATGCCCTTCGACGCCCCTGTGACCAGGGCTTTCTTCCCACTGAGATCGAACGCGCGCACGCCGCCTCCTTGACGACCGACAGAACCGAACAAGATTCTATGGATCCGCGGCCCGAGGTACGAGGGCCCGCTGCGAAAGTCCTCGCGCGCCTGCCCGCCCGCGTGCCTGCCCGCCCGCGTGCCTGGTGCCGGCGTTCGGGTGCCTGCCCGGCCGGTTCCGTCACACGTCGGTCGGCAGCGGCCACGCCTCGGGATTGACCCGCTTGACGATCTCGTTGAGCGCGATCCGCACGTACGGCTCCCCCACCCACAGGTGCTTGGCGCCGTCGATTCCGACGACCTCGGCCTGCGGCACCCGCGCGAACCGCCGGCGGGCCTCCTCCGGCCGCAGGTAGTCGTCGAACTCCGGCACCAGGGCCACCAGCGGCCGCCCGAAGCCCGCCCAGGCGTCGAGGTCGTCGTCGGTGGCCCTGTGGAGCGGCGGGGAGAGCAGGATCGCGCCCTCGACCAGCGGGTCGTGCGCCCACTTGAGGGTCAGCTCGGTGCCGAACGACCAGCCGACGACCCACACCCGCGGCAGGTCGTGGTATTCGGCGTACTCCAGGGCGGCGGCGACGTCGTACCGCTCTCCCTCGCCGCCGTCGAACGTGCCGTCCGACGTGCCGCGCTCCGACGACGTGCCCCGGGTGTTGAACCGCAGCACGGCGAGGCCGGCGAGGGCGGGCAGGCGGTTGGCGGCCTTCTTGAGGATGTGGCTGTCCATGAACCCGCCGTGGGTGGGCAGCGGGTGCAGAGTGACCAGCGTCGCCACGGGCTCGCGGTCGAGCGGCCGGGCCACCTCGCCGACCAGGGTCAGGCCGTCGGCCGTGTGCAGCTCGATCGGCTCCCGCCGGGCGGGCAGCACCGTCGCCGCGCGAATCTCCACCATCGGTCCTCTCACTGAACGGCTGCGGCCGGGGGGCCGCCGTGGGTCGGGTCAGTAACGGCTGCGGCCGGGGCCGCGGTCGAGTCTCTTACGCCAGCACGCCTGATGCCAGTGGCGGCGCTCCTCGTCGCCGCCGGCCCAGTTGGGCCAGGTCACCAGATGTGGCTGGCCGCGGCGGATCTCCTGGTCGCAGCCGGGGCAGCGGTAGTCCTTCGCCGAGGACGCGCCGGTGAGCCTGCGGACCTTCCACTCGCCGTCCGGCCATTCCTCCACCTGTTCGAGGCCGGTCGGGAAGCCGAAGGGGCGGGAGGACTCCCTGCGGCGGGCCCGTCGGGGGCTCATCCGTCGTCGTCTCCTGACCCTTCGAACGCCATGCGTCCAGTTTTCCAGAGCCGCCGGGGTGCCCGCTAAAGTGGTCGGTCATGCGGCTGGTCATCGCGCGATGCAGCGTGGATTACGTAGGACGGCTCACGGCTCACCTGCCGATGGCGCCGAGGCTCGTGCTCATCAAGGCGGACGGCAGCGTGAGCATCCACGCCGACGACCGCGCGTTCAAGCCGCTCAACTGGATGAATCCGCCGTGCAAGCTCAAGGAAGACGGCGAGACCTGGACGGTCACCCACGGCAAGACCGGCGAGAAGCTGGTCCTGACCATGGCCGAGATCCTCCACGACTCCTCCCACGAGCTCGGCGTCGACCCCGGCCTGATCAAGGACGGCGTGGAGGCCCACCTGCAGGAGTTGCTCGCCGAGCACATCACGACCCTCGGCGAGGGCTACTCGCTGATCCGCCGCGAATTCATGACCGCGATCGGCCCGGTCGACATCCTGTGCCGCGACGCCGTGGGCGCCACGGTGGCGGTGGAGATCAAGCGCCGCGGCGAGATCGACGGCGTCGAGCAGCTCACCCGCTACCTGGAGCTGCTCAACCGCGATCCGCTGCTGGCTCCCGTCCGCGGGGTGTTCGCCGCCCAGGAGATCAAGCCGCAGGCGCGGGTGCTCGCCACCGACCGCGGCATCGACTGCTTCACCCTCGACTACGACGCCCTGCGCGGCATCGAACCGGAGAACCCGACCCTCTTCTGATCCCGTACGCGCGGGCCGTGGCCGGACACCTCCCCGCGCCGCCTGAGGCCCACCAGGGAACGCGCGGCTGCCTCCTGACCCCGCGCGCCCACCTCGCCCTAGTAAGCGATGAGTTACCGGTTTATCGTGGCGGCATGACGACGCTCACGTTCGATTCGCTCAATCCGGCCACCGGCGAGGTCGTCGGACGCCACCCCAAGCTGGGCCCCGAGGCGGTACGGGAGGCCGTCGGGCGGGCCGAGGAGGCGGCCTCCTGGTGGGCCGGGCTGGGGCACGCCGAGCGCAGGCGGCGGCTGCTCGACTACAAGGCCGTGCTCACCCGCCATCTGCGCGAGCTGGCCGGGCTGGTGGGCGAGGAGACCGGGAAGCCGGTCGGCGACGCCACGCTGGAGATCGTCCTGGCGATCACGCATCTCGACTGGGCGGCCCGCAACGCGCACAGGGTGCTCGGGCGGCGGCGGGTCTCGACCGGCATGATCGGGCTCAACCTGGCCGCCACGCTCGAATACCTGCCGCTGGGCGTCGTCGGCGTGATCGGGCCGTGGAACTACCCGGTGTTCACCCCCATGGGCTCCATCGCGTACGCGCTGGCGGCCGGCAACGCGGTCGTCTTCAAGCCCAGCGAGCTCACCCCGGGGGTCGGGGTGCGGCTGGCGGAGCTGTTCGCCGAGTCGGTGCCCGAGCACCAGGTGTTCCAGACCGTCACCGGGCTGGGCGAGACGGGGGCGGCGCTCGCGGGCGACCCGCGGGTACGGAAGATCGCCTTCACCGGGTCGACCGCGACGGCCAAGCGGGTCATGGCGGCCTGCGCCGAGAACCTCACGCCGATCGTGGCCGAGTGCGGCGGCAAGGACGCGTTCATCGTGGACGCCGACGCCGACGTGGCCGCGGCCGCCGACGCGTGCCTGTGGGGCGCGATGTCGAACGCCGGGCAGACGTGCGTCGGCGTCGAGCGGGTCTACGTCGTGGACGCGGTCTATGAACGTTTCATGCGGGAGCTGTCCGAGCGGGTGACCAGGGTGCGCGCCGGCGAGCACTACGGGCCGATCACCATGCCCGGCCAGGTCGAGATCATCAAGCGGCACATCGACGACGCCGTCAAGTCGGGCACCGTGGTCACCGGCGGTGCGGACGCGGTGCGGCCTCCGTACGTGGACCCGGTGATCGTGGCGGACGTGCCCGAGGACTCCCCGGCGGTGCGCGAGGAGACGTTCGGGCCGACGATCACGGTACGCCGCACCCGCGACGCGCGCGAGGCGCTCGAACTCGCCAACGCCTCCGCGTACGGGCTGGGTGGCACGGTGTTCTCCAGGAACGCGCGCCGGGCGACCGAGCTGGCGCGGCTCATGCGGTCCGGGATGACCGCGATCAATTCGGTCATCTCGTTCGCCGGGGTGCCGGCGCTGCCGTTCGGCGGCATGGGCGATTCGGGGTTCGGGCGCATCCACGGGGCGGACGGGCTGCGCGAGTTCGCCCGGCCCAAGGCGATCTCCCGCCAGCGCTTCGCGATGCCCGGGATGAACCTCACGTCGTTCACCAGAGGGCCCGCGGAGCTTGAGCGGCTGATCAGACTTGTCACGTTCTTGCACGGACGACGTAAAAGATAATCTTCTTACCCTTTCCCTAAAGGGATCATCCGTCCATAATTGTGTGCTCTGGGGGCCACGATCATGTTGGACGGGTGGAATGTGAACCGGTCTTACCGGGGAATGTCGGCTGAGCAAAGGCTGGCAGACAGACGCGAGCGGCTGATGACGGCCGCGTACACGCTATACGCGAAGCCGGGATTCGCGGCGACGACCATCGAAAGGTTGTGCTCGGAGGCGCGGATCTCCAACCGCGCCTTCTACGAATGTTTCGGCGGCCGCGAGGAGCTCCTTCAGGCGTTGCACGAGCGCTGCGTGGAGGAAAGCCTCGTCGTCGTGTCGAAGGCCGTCCACGAAGCGCCGAACACGCTGGCCGGAAGGGTCCAGGCCGGGATTCGCGCCTATATCGAGTTCGCCACCGCCGACTGGCGCAGGGCCCGCATCATGCACGTCGAGGTGCGCAGGTCAGGCGATGTGCTGACGATGTCGCGGCAACGCGCGGTGAACGCCTTCGCCCGGCTCGTCCAGGACGCCTCAGCCGATTTCCCACAGGTCCCGCGGCTGAATCGGCGGCTGCTTTCACTCGGTGTCATTGGCGCGTTACAGGAGTTGCTCATCGAATGGCTGCTCACCGACGAGCAACCCGCGATCGACGAACTCGTGGACGCGGCCGTGCACATCTTCCTGCGGAGCCTGGGCGACCCCGAGCCGACCGGATAAATTCGGTCCAGACATTTTCCACGCCGCCCAGTCACCGGGTCTGCGCCATCCGTCACCTTTATTTGTCCGAGCCGGGAAAGAGCGGGCGACGGCTGATCGTCACCCGCTCGTGATATGTCACATCAGGCCACCGCAGCCGCCGGAGCCTCCACGTTCAGCACCCGATTCAGCCGGGTCACCGCCAGGATCCGCATGATCCGCGGTGGCACCCCCCGAAGAACGAGGCGGCGTTGCACGCTCACCGCGCGCCGATGCGCCCCCACGAGCACGCCGAGCCCGGTCGCGTCGATCATCTCCAGCTTGGAGAGATCGAGGATCAGGTCGCCCCGGCCGGTGTCGAGGGCCTTGTGCAGCCGCTCCCGCACCCCGGCCGACGTGCCGGCGTCGAGCCTGGCCCCGATCCGCACCACCTGAGCCCTCGGATTGCCCCGGACGCGCATGCCACCTCCTCAATCACGTACACAGCGTGGCCTTCCCGTCGCGCGATGTCACTCAGGATGAACCGCCCTGCATGTCCTCCCTACCCACGGATCGGCAGTGACACGACCGCGGTGAGCAGGAACTCTCCGTCGTCCGTCGGATGCGCCGTCAGCTTGCCCCCCACGGCGGCCACCCGCTCCCCCATGCCGGCCAGCCCGCTCCCCAGGTCGATCTCCTGGCCGGCCGGCCGCCTGGCCAGGCCGTCGTTGCGCACCCGCAGCTCCGCCTCGTCCTCGGTGAAGCGGATGGTGAGGTCGCAGTACGTCGCCGCGCTGTGCTTGAGCACGTTCGTGGCCGCCTCGCGCACCGCGTACGCGAACACCGGGGCCACCCCCTCGGGCAGCTCCCGGTAGGGCAGGTGCACCTCGCACCGCACGCCGGCGGCCTCCAGCACGCCCTTCACGCTGTTCAGCTCCGCGGCGAGGTCGAGCTCCCGGTAGCCGCGCACGGCCTCGCGCAGCTCGCGCAGCGCCTTCCTGGTGAGCCTGTTGATCTCGGCCATCTCCGCCTTGGCCGCCGGCGGGTCGACGTCCGACAGGCGTACGGCCAGCTCGGTCTTGACCGCGAGCGCGGACAGCTGATGCCCCACGAGGTCGTGCAGGTCCCTGGCGAAGCGCAGGCGCTCCTCGGCCAGGGCCAGCCTGGTGTGCGCCTCGCGCCCCTCGTGGGCCTGCACGGCCAGCATCCAGATCCACACCCAGATCCGGCCGGACGGCGGCACCATCACGCACCAGACGCCGTAGATCAGGGTGTAGAAGAACAGCCCTTCCAGCGGCGTCAAATCCTCCATGACGTTCGTGCCGGTGGCCAGCCCGATCATGCCCAGGCCGACCGCGACAACGACCGTCCCGACCGCCTGGAGGACGGCCGTGCGCCGGGAGACGCCCAGCGTGGCCACCGACAACCACCCCACGAGCACGAAGCCCCAGCCGATCGGCTCCGCCCCGCCGGACACCGCGGCCACCAGCGCCAGCACCGCCGCCAGCGTCATCTGCCTGGTCGGGTAGCGACCGTCCACGATCGCGCCGCAGATCGGGCGGGCGAGCCCGGTGAACCACGCCGTGGCGGCCACCGCCGGCACCAGACGCCACCACGCCAGCTTCCCCTCGCCGAGCGCGATCACGCTGCCGAAGCCGACGATGGCCCACATCACGACGAATCCGGAGATCAGCATCATCCGGGTGAGGCGCCGGGCCCGCTGGATCGTGTCCATCTACGTCGCGCGCAGCACTTCACCGAGCTTGACCCGGGCACCCGTACGCAGGACCGCCCGCTCGTACACCTTGGCGCCGAAGGCCAGCACCGCCACCACCGCCACCACCATGCCCGCCATCGACGCCCCCGCCTGCCACAGCGGCACCTCGGTCGCCGCCATGCGCACCGGCATGACCATGGACGAGAACGGCGGCACGTACGACATGACCGTGGCCAGCGTGCCCGTGGGCTCGTTGGTGGCGTAGAAGGCCACGAAGTACGTCGCCATGATCACCATGGTGAGCGGCGTCGTCACGGAGCCGAGCTCCTCCTGCCGCGAGACCAGCGAGGCGAACGCCGCCGCCAGCGTGGCGAAGAAGGCGTACCCGAGCACGAACCAGACCAGGACCGCGGTCACCAGCCCCGCGATGCCCGGCGGGAAGTCCTCGGCCAGCCCCGAGACCGAGGCGGCGCCGAGGCCGACGGCCAGGATCGTGACCATGTTGATCAGTCCGAGCACGCCCAGCCCGATGATCTTGCCGCCGAGCAGTTGCCACGGCCGCAGCGTGGAGAGCAGGATCTCCACGATCCTGCTGCCCTTCTCCTCCACCACTCCCATGGCGACCATCATGGCCTGGCCCAGGAGCAGCATGAAGAGCACGATGACGAGCACCACCGCGATCCCGGTGCGGGCCGACTGGTAGCGGGCGTCGGCGCCCACCGACTCGACCTGCAGCGGCGGGATCGACACGCCGGCCGCGCCGAGTCGCACCTCCCGGTTGACGCTCTGCAGGAGCAGGCCGAGCTCGCCGTCGAGCTCGCCGTCGGTCAGCACCTTCGTGCCGTCGACCAGCACCGCGTCCACGTCGCCGGCGAGCACGGCCGCCCTGGCCGCGGCCTCGTCGGGGAACGAGCGCCACTCGAACTCGGCCTCCGGCGCGGCCGCCTGCAACGGCAACTGCTCGGAGTCGACCGTGCCGAGCGCGTAGGTGTCGGGGCGGTCGAACAGCTTGGGCGCGTACGTCAGCGCCCCCACCAGCACCGCCGTGACCAGCAGGCCGATCACGAACGCCCGCGTCCGGATCTGGGTCAGGATCTCCCTGCGGGCGACCAGCATCAGCCCGTTCACGCCACGGCCTCCTTGAAGATCTCGGTGAGGGTCGGCCGCTCGACGCCGAAATGCTCGACGTGGCCGGCCTTGACGGCGCGGCGCAGGATCTCCTGGTCGTCGCCGTCGGTGGTGCGCAGGATGTGCCGGGCGCCGGTCACGGTGACCGTGCCCGGCAGGCCGTCCGCCCAGCCCGGCGCCGGGTCCCGGACGACCACCCGCAGCGTGTCGCCCTCGGCCGCGCGCAGGTCGTCAACGGCGCCCGTGGCGACCATCCGGCCGGCCGCGACGATGCCGACCGAGTCGCACAGCCGCTCGACCAGCTCCAGCTGGTGGCTGGAGAAGATGACCGGCACGCCGCCCCTGCACCGCTCCTGCAGCGCCGCGGCCAGCGCGTCCACCGCGATCGGGTCGAGCCCGGAGAACGGCTCGTCCAGCACGAGCACCTGCGGGTCGTGCACCAGAGCCACGGCCAGCTGCACGCGCTGCTGGTTGCCCAGCGAGAGCGCCTGCACCGTGTCGTTCCTGCGCTCGGCCACCCCGAGGCGCTCCAGCAGGTCGTCGGTGGCCTTCCTGGCCGCCACCGCGCTCATGCCGTGCAGGCGACCGAAATACTCGACCTGCTCGGCGACGCGCATCTTCTGGTACAGGCCGCGCTCCTCCGGCATGTAGCCGAAACGCTGCCGGTCGTCGCGGGCGAGCGGCCGGCCCTGCCAGGTCACCGTGCCGGAGTCGGCCTGGAGCACGCCCATGACGATCCGCATCGTGGTCGTCTTGCCCGCGCCGTTCGCGCCGACAAACCCGAACAACTCGCCCGGCCGTACGGCGAAGCTGACCCCGTCCAGAGCGACCTTCCCGCCGGGGGCGTCGGGGCCGCCCCCGAAGCGCTTGCGCAGCTCGCTGATCTCGAGCATCAGGTCCTCTCCTTCATCATGGGTCCATGGTGGCTTCACGCCAAACGCCCTGGTAGTCGCGGAAATCATGAGCCTGATGTGGATACCGCGTGCGATCCGGATGACATTTGTCATGAGTAGGCTGAGGCCATGACGCGCGCCGACAAGGACAAACCGGTCGTCCTCTCCCGCATCTACACCCGTACCGGCGACGACGGCACCACAGCTCTGAGCGACACGAGCCGCGCCCACAAGACCGATCCGCGGCTGGCCGCCTACGCCGACGTGGAGGAGGCCAACGCCCACCTCGGCCTCGCCCTCTCCTACGGTACGTTTCCCGCCGACCTGACGGCGCTCCTCGTCCGCGTGCAGAACGAGCTCTTCGACGTGGGAGCCGACCTGTCCACGCCGGTCGCGGAACACCCCGAGTTCCCGCCGCTGCGGGTCGAGCAGTCGTACATCGACCGGCTGGAGGAGCAGTGCGACCGGCTCAACGCCGGCCTCCGGCCGCTACGCAGCTTCATCCTGCCCGGCGGAGACCCCGGCACGGCCGCGCTGCACGTGGCGCGGGTCACCGTACGCCGGGCCGAGCGCTCCACCTGGGCGGCCCTGCAGGCCCACGACGACATGAACCCGCTCACCGCGAAATACCTCAACCGGCTGTCCGACCTGCTCTTCATCGCCTGCCGCGTGGCCCACGCGGGCAACGAGATCCTCTGGAGACCGGGCGGCACCCGGTAGCCGGAGCGTGCCTTACCCCGCCACGCATCACCAGGCCGTGCCGCGCCAAGGTCCGGGGCGGCTAGGCGACGTCAAGATAGGCGCTCGGCGGCGCCGACTCCAGCCACGCCAGAAACCCCGTCAACGCATCGGCGCTCATCGCCAGCGAGATGCCGTGCGTGCTGCCCCCGCAGTCGACCGCGTAGAGCCCGTCGCCGATCTCCCTACGGGCGGAAACGACGAGGCCGCGCCTCGCGATCGCGTGGCGCGGCCTCAGCCGGACATCCATGAGCGGGATCCAGTGGAGTTCACCGTCGGCGTACCTCGCCACCCCGCTCCGCCAGCCCCGGTTGCGGACCCGCAGGCGACAGGGGACGCTCCCGCGCGAGCGGACCAGCATGACCGCCCGCACCACCACGAGGGCGGCCAGCAGCGCCAGGATTGTCGATACCGTCGCCACCATGCCGCCCCCTGAAACGTATTCTGCTATACCTCTTCGCCGGCCGCGCGCAGCCGAGCCCTGGCGCGCTTGGCCTCGATCGCCGCGTCGGCGTCTTCCTGGTCGGCCTCGATCGAGGCCTGCGCCCGGTCCAGAGCGTCACGGGCAGCCGCGACGTCGACCTCCGACCCGAGCTCGGCCACCTCGGCGAGCACGGACACCTCATTGTCGGCCACGGAGATGAACCCCCCGTGAACGGCCGCCACGAGGTCGCCCTCGCCCTCCCGCTTCACGCGCAGCACGCCGCCCTCGACGAGGACGCCGAGAACAGGTGCGTGTTGCGGCATGATACCGATCTCGCCGTCCACGGTCTTGGCAATCACCATGTCGGCCTCGCCCGACCAGATCTCACGCTCGGGTGAGACAACCCCTACGCGTAGCTTCGCCACTTCTGTGGGTTCCTTTCCGATCAGGTGGTGACGCGGTCAGCCGCGCCACCACCATGGGCGATCAGCGACGCTCGAGTTCCTTGGCCTTGGCGATGGCCTGGTCGATGCCACCCACCATGAAGAACGCCTGCTCGGGCAGGTGGTCGTACTCACCCGCGCAGAGGCCCTTGAAGGAGGCGATGGTCTCGTCCAGCGGCACGGTCTCGCCGGGCTGGCCGGTGAATGCCTCGGCGGCGTACATCGGGTGGGACAGGAAGCGCTCGATGCGGCGCGCCCGCTGCACGGTGACCTTGTCCTCCTCCGACAGCTCGTCGATGCCGAGGATGGCGATGATGTCCTGGAGCTCCTTGTAGCGCTGCAGGATCCGCTTGGTCTCCTGGGCCACCCGGTAGTGCTCCTCGCCGACGATCTGCGGGTCGAGGATCCGGGAGGAGGAGTCGAGCGGGTCGACCGCCGGGTAGATGCCCTTCTCCGAGATCGGCCGCGACAGCACGGTCTGCGCGTCGAGGTGCGCGAACGCGTTGTGCGGGGCCGGGTCGGTGATGTCGTCGGCGGGGACGTAGATCGCCTGCATGGAGGTGATCGAGTGACCGCGTGTCGAGGTGATGCGCTCCTGGAGCACGCCCATCTCGTCGGCCAGCGTCGGCTGGTAACCCACCGCCGACGGCATACGGCCGAGCAGCGTGGACACCTCGGAACCGGCCTGCGTGAAGCGGAAGATGTTGTCGATGAACAACAGCACGTCCTGCTTCTGCACGTCGCGGAAGTATTCGGCCATGGTCAGCGCCGACAGCGCGACCCGCAGACGGGTGCCCGGCGGCTCGTCCATCTGGCCGAAGACGAGCGCGGTGTCCTTGAGGACGTCCGCCTCCATCATCTCCAGCCAGAGGTCGTTGCCCTCACGCGTACGCTCCCCCACGCCGGCGAAGCACGAGGTGCCGCCGAAGTTGCGGGCGACGCGCCGGATCATCTCCTGGATCAGCACCGTCTTGCCGACGCCCGCGCCACCGAACAGGCCGATCTTGCCGCCCTGCACGTACGGGGTCAGCAGGTCGATGACCTTGATGCCGGTGGCCAGCAGCTCGGTACGGGCCTCCAGCTGGTCGAACGGCGGCGCCTGCTGGTGGATGCCCCTCCGCTCGGTGATCTGGAGGGACGAGGTCGGCACGTCGAGCGTCTCGCCCAGCGCGTTCCACACGTGGCCCTTGACGACGTCGCCGACCGGCACGGTGATGGAGTCGCCCGTGTCGACGACCGCCTGGCCGCGGACCAGGCCGTCGGTGGGCTGCATGGAGATGCAGCGGACGAGGTTGTCGCCGAGGTGCTGGGCGACCTCCAGCGTCAGCGTCTTGGTCTCGCCGCCCAGGGTCACCTCCACCTTGAGCGCGTTATAGATGTCGGGCATCGCGTCGACGGGGACCTCCACGTCGACGACGGCGCCGGTGACTC
>DASUCK010000307.1:0-3111 GCA_036276095.1 Nonomuraea sp.
ACCAGGGACGAGCTGATCGCCCGGATCTTCCCGGGCCCCGCGCCCACGGACTTCACCCTGTACGAGGACGACGGGACGTCCACGGCCTACCGGTCAGGAGCCGTCCGCACCACCCGCATCAGCCAGCGCCTGGACGGCGCCACGGCCACCGTGACCGTCGCCGCCGCCGACGGCGCGTACGCCGGCGCGCGGGAAAGCCGCGCCACCGTGGTCGAGCTGGTCACCGGCACGCAGGCGGCCACCGTCACCCTGAACGGCTCCCCGCTCCCCCAGCACGCCACCAAGGCGGCCTTCGACGCCGCCGGCAGCGGCTGGTACAACGCCGGCGGCGACCTCGTCGTCGCCAAGGCCGCGAGCGGGAGCGTCACGACGGCCAGGACGTTCGCGTTCACGCTGGGGCAGGCGCCGGCGGCGATGACGTTCCGGTGCGACGGCGGCGACACCCGTCCCGGCCAGGCGGTCTACGCCGTGGGCAGCGTCCCGCGGCTCGGGGCCTGGTCGGTGGCCGGCGCGGTGCGGCTGGCGCCGACGGCGTACCCGACGTGGACCGGCACGATCGCCGGGCTCCCCCCGAACACGCGCGTGGAGTGGAAATGCGTCAAACGCCAGGAGTCGGGCTACCCCGACACGGCCGACCAGTGGCAGCCGGGCCCGAACACCACCTTCACCAGCCCCCCCACCGGCCCCGGCGGCACGACCACCGGCGCGTTCTGAGGCTTTATCCGGATTCCCCGGCGTTGCCGAGGCATCCGGGCGACGGTGTTAGCCTCGAAGCGTGCTAGGCGCGGGGACCCGACTCGACGACCGCTACGTGCTGGCCGACCGCCTCGGCGGCGGAGGCATGGGCGAGGTCTGGCGTGCCGACGACACGGTCCTCGGCCGCGTGGTGGCGCTCAAGGTCATGATGCCCGCCCTCACCGAAAACCCCACGCTCGCCCAGCGCTTCCTCAACGAGGCCAGGGCCATGGCCACCCTGCGCCACCCCGGCGTCGTCGACGTCTACGACCACGGCACCACCGAGGTCGGCGGGCGGCGGCTGAGCTACCTCGTCATGGAATACGTGCCCGGCGAGTCGCTCGACAGGGTGCTGCGCCGCGGGCCGCTCGGCTGCGCCGCCACCATGCGCCTGGTCGGCGAGGTCGGCGACGCGCTGGCCGCCGCCCACGCCCGGGGCATCGTCCACCGCGACGTCAAGCCGGCCAACCTGATGGTCCGGCCCGACGGCCAGGTGGTGCTCACCGACTTCGGCATCGCCCACTCGGTCTCGGCCGGCCACCTGACGGCGACGGGCACGATGTTGTGCTCGGCCGGCTACTGCGCCCCCGAGATGGCCGCCGAGAGCGAGGTCACGCCGGCGGTCGACGTCTACGCGCTCGGCGTGGTGGCGTACGAGTGCCTGACCGGGCAGCTGCCGTTCCAGGGCGACACGCCCGTACAGATCATCTTCAAGCACCTCAACTCGCCCATCCCGTCACTGCCCGGTGACGTGCCGCCGGGGCCACGGCAGGTGGTCGAGCGGGCCCTGGCGAAGACACCCGGAGCGCGCTGGCCGTCGGCCGCGCACATGGCTCTGGCCGCCCGCGCGGCGATGGCCTCGCCAGGCACGCAGCCGATGCCCGTACCAGTGCCCGTACCAGTGCCGGTGCCCGCGCCGCGGCGGCGCCGTACGACGCGGGCGGCGCTCACCATGGCCGGCGCGGTGCTCGTGTCCGCCGCGGTGGCCGGCTTCGTCTGGCTGCGCCCGGCCACGCCCACGGCCGACACCACCGTGTCGCCCACGGTCACGTCCACCTCGCCCACCGCCTCCCCGAGCGCCACGCCCACCCCCACGCGCCCGCGCTCGGCGCCCCCGACCAAGCTCGCCCCGTCGCCCGAGCCCACGCGCACCACGCCGGCCCCGAGCCCGTCGGCCACCCCCACTCCCACGCCGACCACCACGCCCTCCCCCGACCCCACGACGCCCGACCCCGAGCCGTCGCAGGAGCCGTCGGAAGGCCCGGGCCCGACCGAGCCCGGCCCTGAGGAGCCCACGATCGGCCGTCCCACCGAAGAGATCCAGTGCATCCGCGCCCCGTGCCCGTAGCGACGCCACCACGTCCTTGAGCACCTGCCGACCGTGAGAAAGTCATCGCGTGGATACGACTCGTGATCTCCTCATCGCCCTTGCCCGCCGTTACGCCTTCGCCGATCTCGGAGCGCTCGCGCCCGCGACGGAGATCGCCGAGGTGTGCGAGTTCGGTCACCGGCTGCTCTCGCTCGACGCCGAGGACTTCGCGGCCGACGCCAGGAGCGTGCCCGCCGAGCTGAGGCGACGGGCGCGGGCCTGCCACATGCCGCAGACGCCGCGCGAGCAGCCGCGGGGCGCTCTGGAGTCGCTGCGGCCGGCGTACGGGCTGCTGCTGGAGGTCATCGCGGCGCGGTGGCACCGGCGCGAGCTGAGCCCGATGATCGCGGCCGTGCACATCGCGAGCGAATACCTTCCGCTGCTGGCCTTCGAGCCCCATCTCGGCCACGCCGGCGACCCGGCCCGCTGGCCCGCCGGGCTGAGCGCGCCGGGCAGCCGGTTCGGCGTGATCGGCGACCGCGAGTGCGACCACACCAAGGCCGAGCAGTCCGCCACCAACCGCACGCTGCGCGTCTCCGGGGAGCCGGGCGAGGGGTGGCGGGCCTACTTCGACCGCCAGCACAGCCAGGTCGCCGGCGCCCTCGCCGTCTGCGTCGCCACCTGCCGCAACCCGTGCACGGCCATGGACTGGATCGCCCCGGAGCCCAGAGCCGACCTCCAGCTACGCGCCCGCACGGCGCTCACCTTCGCCGACGCCCCGCTGGTCCGGCTGCGCCACGCCGCGCCGGTCGGCCACGGCTTCGGCGTCCCGTCCCCGGAGGAGGTGCTGGACGCCTGGGAGCGCAGCCGTACGGCCCTGGACAAGAACGCCGTGGGCGCCGCGGCGCTGAAGGACGACGGCTTCCCCCTGCCCGGCCTCCCCACGCTCTTCTCCGCGATCGCCGCCGCCCCGATCGAGCCCGCCACCCTCCTCCAGGGCGTGAGCACCCACGTCATCACCCTGCTCGACCGCCACTGAATCGGCCGGCGCCCGTGGCCGGGCCGCG
>DASUCK010000308.1:0-40783 GCA_036276095.1 Nonomuraea sp.
GGCCAGGGTCCGTCCCGGATCGGATAGATACAACGCGACGGCGTCCGCCTTGAACTCCGGCGGATACGACTTCATCGCCACGTGGAACTCCTTGTCTCCGGATCACCATCATCCGGTACTCAAGGTGTCCACACATCGGGGGCAGGGCCCCAGAACACGCCTGATGAAGCGGTGTTTGCGGCGATCATCTACGCGCTGGTGAGTGGGTGGTGCGTGGCGGGCTCTGCCGCCGTGTTTCGGGATATCGAAGTCCACCGCACACCGCCGTTTTCTGATCTGGTCACGGGCCGGTGTGTGGGCCAAGCTGCACCAGGCCGTACTGGATAAACTTGCTGCCGCCGACCTGCTTGACCTCTCCCGCGTCGTCCTCGACTCCGCCCACGTGCGGGCGAAAAGGGGGGCGAACTTACAGGTCCGAGCCCCGTGGACCGGGGTAAGCCGGGTTCCAAGATGCACATCCTGTCCGACCGGTCTGGATTGCCCGTCGTGGTCGGTGTCTCATCTGGCAACACCCACGACAGCGAGGGCCTCAAGCCCATCGTGACCGAGCTCCAAACGAGACGCGACACTCGTCACGGCCGACACATCAAGCCTGGCAAGCTCCATGCGGACAAGGCCTACGACCGCGATGACCTGCGCCGATGGTTGCGCGGCAAGCGGATCGCGGTTCGTATCGCGCGCAAGGGAGTCGAGTCCAGCCAGCGATTAGGCCGGCATCGCTGGGTGATCGAGCGGACCATGTCCTGGCTGACCGGCTATCGACGACTCACCCTCCGCTACGAACGCTACTCCGGCAACTACCTGGCCTTTCTCGGCCTGGCCGCCGCCCTGTGCTGCTACAAGCGGTTCATCCGGCTCACCACATAGGACACGGTCTAAAAGGACCTCATGGCGCGCATGGGGCACGACAACGTACGGGCGGCCATGATCTACCAGCACGCGGGCAGGGGAGCCGACGAGGCGATCACCAACGCCATCGATCAACTCGAAGTACGAGATGATGACGACGACGAGGGCACGGCGGGCGCACTGGTCCCGGCAGGCTGATCAGGAGCTAATGGTCCGATAATGGCCCGCGAAGATCGAACGAGGCAGGAAACGACTAAGGCCCGGGTCGGGATTCACATCCCTACCTGGGCTTTCGCTATGAGAGCGGGTGACGGGAATCGAACCCGCGCTGTCAGCTTGGGAACTCTTTCAAAATCATGGCCTTTGAGCAGGGGAAACGCTGACCTGGGCATGTGCCGGTCGAGTGACCGTGAGTCCCCGTGACTCCCCGCTGGTCGCTACGAGAAACGGGCACGCAGTGGGCACGAGCTTACGGCCATTCAATGCGGACAAGGTAGACCTCGCGCTGCCGGTCCAGGACCACGTACGTGGCAAGGCCGCGTTCTCCGAACGGGTGCGTAAGCATGTTCGCCCGGGGATTTGCAGAGTTGTACGGGTCTCCACTCCAAGGAGCGGTCTCCAGCAGTGCGAACAGATCCGCGAGCGGATGCAGTGCATGATCGAGTAGCGCGGCAATCTGTTCCTCGGCTACGGGATCGATGATGAGCTTGAACACCTAGACATCGATCCCACGAGCAGCAAGGATCTCCCGCCACGGCCTCCCATGAGGAACAGGTTCGCCGGCCAGAGCCTGCTGGGCGCGGACGTGCATCTGACGGCGCCCCTCGGGATCCTTCGCGGTGTCACACGCGGAGATCCACCAGCGGTGCACGAAAGCGTTCAGCGCTCCAAGATCCAGGCTCACCCTGACCTCGTCGAGCACGGCCTTGAGCCCGGCGTCGAAAGCCTCGCGATCTTCTGGGATGACCAGCGCGGCACGGATGGCCCGCAGGTTCTTCTCAGGCAGAGGCGCGCCGACGGAGATGAAGTCCTGCGGTTGTGCGGTCATACCCGCTCCCTTCCTTGTCCTCTAGAGACTACAGAGGAAGGGCGACATCCTTCACACACACATGAGAGGTGTGCCTGTCACAGTAAGAAGTGGAGCGGGTGACGGGAATCGAACCCGCGCTGTCAGCTTGGGAAGCTGATGTTCTGCCATTGAACTACACCCGCGCACGACCCTGACGTCGCGTCACCACTGTACCGGAAACTTGGCGCACAACAGCAATCCCGGGAGCCCGGTGTTCGCGGCTGGGCGGTAGGTTGCTCTGCGTGCTGCTATCTGACCGTGACATCCTTGCCGAGATCGATGCCGGGCGGTTGGGCGTCGAGCCCTTCGATCGGGAGATGATCCAGCCGTCCAGTATCGATGTGCGGCTTGACCGGTTCTTCCGGGTGTTCGAGAACCATCGGTATCCGCATATCGATCCGTCGGTGGAGCAGCCGGATCTGACGCGGATGGTGGAGCCGCACGGTGATGAGCCGTTCATCCTGCATCCGGGGGAGTTCGTGCTGGCTTCCACGTACGAGGTGGTCACGTTGCCGGATGATCTGGCGTCGCGGCTGGAGGGGAAGAGTTCGCTGGGGCGGCTCGGGTTGTTGACGCATTCGACGGCGGGGTTCATCGATCCTGGGTTCAGCGGGCATGTGACGCTGGAGTTGTCGAACGTGGCGACGTTGCCGATCAAGTTGTGGCCGGGGATGAAGATCGGGCAGTTGTGCGTGTTCAGGCTGAGCTCGCCGGCCGAGCATCCGTACGGGTCGGCCAAGTACGGTTCGAGGTATCAGGGGCAGCGTGGGCCGACTCCGTCACGGTCGTACCGGAACTTTCACCGAACGAAGATATGAACTAGGTGAACAGAAGGTGAACAAAGAGCGAACATTACGGTGATCGAGCCGGCGATCCACGGTCTCGGGAGGGCGTGTATGGACTGGTCGCGAGGGGGGCGAGCAGCCAAAAGGCCCTGAAACTACCCGTTTCTGCGGTGTCGCACAACATACGGCGGGTAGCCAGAAGGCGAAGAGGACGTGAAGTTCGCATATCGCCTGGTAGGCCATACCCTCTTCCACGGACCATCCCCGCACATCTGGAGAACGACGTGCGCCTGCGTCTCACGCCACGTGAGGACAGCTACTACGACCTGTTCGCCGACTCGGCGAACAACCTGGTCACGGCATCCCGTCTGCTGGTCGAGATCATCAGCGACGGCTCGGACAGGGAGGCCCTGGCCGAGAAGATGCGCGCTTGCGAGCACGCCGGTGACGAACGCACCCATGCGATCATGAACCGGCTCAACGAGAGCTTCATCACCCCGTTCGACCGCGAGGACATCTACCGGCTCGCGTCCAACCTCGACGACGTGATGGACGCCATGGAGGCCGCCTCCGACCTGATCGTCCTCTACCAGCTCGACCACCTGCCGAAGGACGTCGTCAGGCAGGTCGAGGTGCTCGAGCGGGCGGCCGAGCTGACGGCCGAGGCCATGCCCCGGCTGCGCTCCATGAAGAACCTCAACGAGTACTGGATCGAGGTCAACCGCCTGGAGAACCAGGGTGACCAGGTCTACCGGAGGCTGCTGGCCAAGCTGTTCAGCGGCGAGTACGACGCCCTCACGGTCATGAAGATGAAGGAGGTCGTCGACGCGCTCGAAGAGGCGGCCGACGCCTTCGAGGGCGTGGCCAACACGGTCGAGTCGATCGCGGTCAAGGAAAGTTAGGCCCAGTGGACCTCACGCTCGGCCTGGTCATCGGTGTGGTCGTGGTCGCCCTGATCTTCGACTACACCAACGGCTTCCACGACGCGGCGAACGCCATCGCGACCTCCGTCTCGACCCGGGCCCTCACCCCGAGGGCGGCGTTGTTCATGGCGGCGGCCATGAACTTCATCGGCGCCCACCTCGGCACCCAGGTCGCCCAGACGGTCGGCAGCGGCATCATCGACGCCCCCAACGGCTCCCACGGGCTCGTCATCGTGGTGGCGGGCCTCATCGGCGCCATCTCCTGGAACCTCATCACCTGGTATTTCGGCCTGCCGTCCTCCTCCAGCCACGCGCTGATCGGCGGCCTGGTGGGCTCGGCGGTGGCCTCGGCCAGCGTGGTGCACTGGGACGGCGTCGTGGAGAAGGTCGTCATCCCGATGGTGCTGTCGCCGCTGGTCGGGTTCACCCTGGCCGCGTTGATCATGATCGGGATCTACTGGATCTTCCGGAGGAGTCAGCCGGGCCGGACCAACCGCGGCTTCCGCTACGCGCAGACCGTCTCGGCCGCCGCCATGGCGCTCGGGCACGGCCTTCAGGACGCGCAGAAGACGATGGGCGTGATCTTCCTGGCGCTCACCGTCGGCGGGTTCGCCGCGCCGGGCGATCCCATCCCGCAGTGGGTCATCCTGGCCGCCGCGGGCGCGATCTCCCTCGGCACGTACGCCGGCGGCTGGCGCATCATGCGCACGCTGGGCCGGCGCATCATCGCCCTCGACCCGCCGCAGGGCTTCGCGGCGGAGACGGCGGCCTCGACGGTGCTGTACGTGGCGGCGATGGGGTTCGGAGCCCCGATCTCCACCACGCACACGATCACCTCGGCGATCATGGGTGTCGGCGCCACCAAGCGGCTGAGCGCCGTGCGGTGGGGCGTGGCCGGCAACATCGTGACCGCTTGGGTCCTGACCATCCCGGCCGCCGCCCTGGTGGCCGCTCTGTCCTACTTCGTCCTCCACGCGATCGTGGAGTAGTCACGCGCTCGCGTACATCACGTCCACGTCCCAGCGGGCGAAGCCCAGGGACTCGTACAACCTGATCGCCGCCGTGTTGGCCTCGTCCACGTACAGCATCGCCTGGGCGAGGCCGCGCGAGCGCAGGTGGCACAGGCCGGCCACGGTGAGCGCCCGGCCGAGGCCGGTGCCCTGCTGCGAGGGGTCCACGCCGACGACGTAGACCTCGCCGAGCGGCTCGTGGCCGTGCTCGGACGAGCCGTGGATCTTCGTCCAGTGGAAGCCGGCGAGCTTGTCGCCGCGGTAGGCCAGGAAGAAGCCGTCCGGGTCGAACCACGGCTCCTGTTCGCGGCGCAGCAGGTCGTCCATCGTCCAGGCGCCCTGCTCGGGGTGGTGGGCGAAGGCGGCCGCGTTGACCTTGAGCCAGGCCTCCTCGTCCTGGCCGGGTACGAACGTGCGCAGCCGCACGCCGTCCGGCAGCGGGCACGCCTCCAGCGGCGCGTACAGGGAACGGCGCATCTGCCAGAGGGAGCGGGCGCGCTGGAGCCCGAACCGGGCCGCCAGCCGCCCTGCGGCGTCCTGGTCGCCGTGCGCCCACAGGCGCAGCCGGCCGCCGGTCAGGTCGAGCACCGCGCGCAGCAGGCGGGTGCCGTGGCCGCGGTCGCGGTGGGCCGGGTGGATGACGAGCTCGGCGCTCGGCCCCTCGACCTCGTCGGTCGGGTCGACGTGGGCGTAGCCGAGCAGGACGCCGCCGTCGCGGTGGCCGCCCTCGGGGAGGGGGTGGACGCCCTCGGTGAGATGGTCGTACAGGAGGAGGGAGCGCGCCTGCGGGTCGCCGCCGTAGCGCATATGGAGCATCACGTGCTCGTTGAGCGGACGGACGCCGTCGGCCTCCGTCGCCGCGGCCACCAGGCCGAGCACCTCTTCGACTTCCGCGTCGTCCAGCCGTTCTCTGATCTTCACTTGCGCGCTCACACATGGAACTCTAGGCGTACGGCTGGCAAATGCCTCCATGCGACGGCCCGGCAAATCGTTACCTTTGCGACATTGGCCGCATAGATTCCAGTCGTAACGTCTAAGGCCATGACGTCTCGATCCCTCCTCCGGCTGGCGATCGCCGGAGCCGTCGCCTCGGGTGCGGCGCTCCTGGCCACGCTCCCGGCGAACGCGAGCAAGGCGCCGCCCACGGTCCCCGTCCGGCTCCTCTCGCTCAATGACTTCCACGGACACCTCGAACCGCCGACCGGGTCGTCCGGCCGGATGGTCGACGAGAACGGCAACACCGTCGACGCCGGCGGCGCCGCCTACGTGGCCACGCACATGAAGGCCCTTGCCGACAAGAACACCATCGCCGTCGCCCAGGGCGACCTCATCGGGGCCACGCCGCTGATCTCGGCGGCCTACCACGACGAGCCGTCCGTCGAGTTCATGGACAAGCTGGGGCTCAAGGTCGCCGCGGTGGGCAACCACGAGTTCGACGAGGGGTACGCCGAGCTGCGCCGGATCATGGACGGCGGCTGCCACCCGGTCGACGGGTGCTCGCCGGCCGGCCCGTGGAAGGGCGCCGCGTTCGACTACGTGGGCGCGAACGTCCTGTTCAAGCACCCCGGCGAGCGCACCGACGCGCTGTCCGCGGTCACCGCGCTCGGCGCCAAGCCCGCGCAGGTCACGAAGCTGCTGTCGGACTGGGGCGTGCCCGCCCTGCCGCCGGTGAGCGTCAAGTGGATGAACGGCGTGCCGGTCGGCTTCATCGGCCTCGTCACCCAGACCACGCCGACCATCGTGACGAGCGAGGGCATCAAGGACATCACGTTCGTGGACGAGGTCAAGGCCGCGAACGTCGCCTCCAAGCTCCTCAAGCTGGTGGGCGTCAAGGCGCAGGTCGTGCTCGTGCACGAGGGCGACCAGGTGACCGCCGGCCAGTCGCCGGACGCCTGCAGCGCCGTCCCGGGAGCGGGCAACCGCATCGCCACGCAGGTCGACCCCGAGATCGACATCGTGCTCAGCGGGCACTCGCACCAGGCGTACCTGTGCCGGGTCAAGGACCCGGCGGGCAAGGACCGGCTCTACTCGCAGGGCGGTTCGTTCGGGCGCGTCATCACACAGGTGGACCTGCGGGTGAACGTGCGGACGCGGGACATCGACCGGGCGTCGGTCGTGGCGGACAACCACGTGGTGACGCGGACGGTTCCGGCCGATCCTGAAATTTCGGCGTTCGTACAGACTTGGCGGGAGCGGGTGGCCCCCGTCGCGAACCGGGCCGTCGGCACGATCACCGCCGACATCCCCACCACGGCCGCCCCCTCAGGCGAGTCGCCCCTCGGCAACCTCATCGCCGACGCCCAGCTCGCCGCCACCAGGACCGGCGGCAACGCGCAGATCGCCTTCATGAACCCGGGCGGCGTGCGGGCCCCGCTGACGTACGCCAGTTCGCCGGTGGGCGAGGGCGACGGCGTGGTGACGTACGGCGAGGCGTTCACGACCCAGCCGTTCAACAATCTCACGCAGGTCGTGACGCTGACCGGCGCCCAGCTGAAGACGCTGCTGGAGCAGCAGTTCACCGGCGGGCCGAACAACCAGCCGTTCAACCGCATCCTGCAGCCCTCGGCGAACTTCACCTACACCTACAGCCGCGGCGCCCCGTGGGGCTCGAAGGTGTCGGACATGAAGATCGACGGCGTGCCGGTCACGGACGCCCAGTCCGTGCGGGTCGCGGCGAATAACTTCCTGGTCGGCGGCGGCGACGCGTTCGCCGTCCTCACCGAGGGCACGGAGCTGTGGAGCGGCCCGCTCGACATCGACGCCTTCGTCGACCACCTCGCCCAGAACAACCCGACCGCCCCGCCGGCCACCGACCGCATCACCGTGGTCGACTGAGCCGTCCTTCCGTCCGGGCCCGCCCGCCGCTCGTCAGGGGGCGGGCCCGTCACCTGAGCTCGGAGCAGAGCAGGCCCATCATCAGGAAGTCGTGGCGGCGGCCCCGCGTACGGAACGCCTCCCTGCGCCGGCCCTCCTCCACGAACCCGACCTTCGTGTACGCCCGGATCGCCGGCGCGTTGTCGGCGACCACCCACAACATCAGCCGGTGCAGCCCCATCTCCTCGAACGCGTACCGGCAGATCACGCGCAGCGCGTCGGTGCCGTAGCCGCCGCCGCGGCGGTCGGCGTCGCCGATCGCGATGCTCTGCACGATGGCCTCGCCGTGGCGGAAGTCGGTGTCGCCGAGCGCGACGTAGCCGATCAGCTTCCCGTCGTCGAGCGCCTCGATGCCGAGCGCCATCTGCTCGAAGGTGTTGAGCGGCCGGTTCTGGCCCTTCTGGATGTTCTGGGCGAGGGAGATGGGCGGGGCGTCGTCCATCCACCGGCCCACCTCATCGTCGTGGTACCAGCGCCACATGTCCTCGCTGTCGGCGGGTTCGAGTGCTCGCAGGCGTACGCGTTCTCCGGTCAGCATGGCGGCCACATCTACCAGCGGCTCCGCGCCGGACGCAAAGGGATTTCCGTCGTGACGTACACCGCCGGTGACCTGCGGCGCGAGGCTTGAGGAAGACCGAAACTTTCACGTCCGTCAAGAGCGTTTCAAGCGTCATTACACCGGGTAAGGCCGTCGTTGATTTCTGAGCTGCCTGATCATCAGGAGCACCAGATGTCCCATATCACGGTCACGCAGGCCGCGCGTGCGGCCCTGCGCGACGACGAAGTGGTGTTCTTCGACTGGCACGTGACCGGCCTCTGCTGCGCCGACGCCGGCGAGTTCTCGGTGCGGCCGCTGCGCCGCTCCCGGCTGCCCCGGCGGGCGCGCCGCCTCCACGACGACCAGGTGTACGCGCACCCCACCGCCTGGGTGCACCTCGCCGAGGTCCCGGTCACGATCGACTACCACCCGGTGTGGCGCTGGCGGCGCTTCACCACCGACCTGCCACCGGACGCCGGGCTGCGCTGCTGCCTCGGGCGCCCTCTCCATGGCCCGCTGAACGGGAGGTAACCGGTGAAGCTGCGCTCGATCATCATCTGGACGCTGGTCGCCGTCGTCGGCGCCGCAGGCTGGGCGGTGCTGGCCCTGTCGAGGGGCGAGAACGTCAACGCGGTGTGGCTGCTGTGCGCCGCGCTCGGCTCGTACGCCATCGCCTACCGCTTCTACGCCCGCTTCATCGTGCGCAAGGTGCTGCGTGCCGACGACCGCAGGGCCACCCCGGCCGAGCGGCTCGACAACGGCATCGACTACCACCCGACGGACCGGCGCATCCTGTTCGGGCACCACTTCGCCGCCATCGCCGGGGCGGGGCCGCTGGTCGGGCCCGTGCTGGCCGCCCAGATGGGCTACCTGCCCGGCACGATCTGGATCGTCGCCGGCGTGATCTTCGCGGGCGCCGTCCAGGACATGGTGATCCTGTTCTTCTCGATGCGCCGCAACGGGCGCAGCCTCGGCCAGATGGCGCGCGAGGAGATCGGGCCGGTCGGCGGCGCGGCGGCGCTCGTCGCGGTGTTCGCCATCATGATCATCCTGCTGGCGGTGCTGGCGCTGGTCGTGGTCAACGCGCTCGCGCAGTCGCCGTGGGGCGTCTTCTCCATCGCGATGACCATCCCGATCGTCCTGTTCATGGGCTTCTACCTGCGGGTGCTGCGCCCCGGCAAGGTCGTCGAGACCACCGTGATCGGGGTCGCGCTGCTCATCCTGGCGATCGTGGCCGGCGGCTGGGTGCAGGGGTCGAGCTGGGCGCCGATCTTCACGCTGAGCCCGTCGGCCCTCGCGCTGTGGCTGATCGCGTACGGGTTCGTCGCCGCCGTGCTGCCGGTGTGGATGCTGCTCGCGCCGCGCGACTACCTGTCCACGTTCATGAAGATCGGCACGATCGTGCTGATCGCCGTCGGCATCGCCGTCACGCTGCCGCCGCTGCAGACCACGGCGTTCACCGACTTCGCCTTCAACGGTGAGGGGCCGGTGTTCGCGGGGTCGTTGTTCCCGTTCGTGTTCATCATCATCGCCTGCGGCGCGTTGTCCGGGTTCCACTCGCTGATCTCCTCCGGCACGACGCCCAAGATGATCCAGAAGGAGAGCCAGGTCCGGATGATCGGGTACGGCTCCATGCTCATGGAGTCGTTCGTCGCGGTCATGGCCATCACCGCGGCCTGCGTGCTGACCCCTGGGCTCTACTTCGCGATGAACTCGCCGGCCGCCGTCCTCGGTCCCACCGTCCAGAGCGCGGCCCAGGCGGTCTCGGAGATGGGCTTCGTGATCACGCCGGAGCAGTTGCAGGCCGCGGCGGCGGCCGTACAGGAGGAGACCCTGATCGCCCGGACGGGCGGGGCGCCGACGCTGGCCGTGGGCATCTCGCAGATCTTCTCCGGGTTCCTCGGGGGAGCGGGGCTGCAGGCGTTCTGGTACCACTTCGCGATCATGTTCGAGGCCCTGTTCATCCTCACCACGGTCGACGCCGGCACCCGGGTGGGCCGGTTCATGCTCCAGGACACGCTGGGTAACCTGTGGAAGCCGATCGGCCGGGTGAGCTGGTGGCCCGGCCTGATGCTCACCAGCGCGGTCGTCGTGGCGGCCTGGGGCTACTTCCTCTACCAGGGGGTCAACGACCCGCTGGGCGGCATCAACCAGCTGGTCCCGCTGTTCGGCATCGCCAACCAGTTGCTCGCGGCGGTGGCGCTCACCGTGGCCACGACTCTGCTGATCAAGAGCGGGCGGCTGAAATGGGCCTGGGTGACGGCGGTGCCGCTGGCCTGGGACGCGGCCGTCACGCTGACGGCCAGCTACCAGAAGGTGTTCGACCCCGACCCGGGGCTCGGCTTCTTCGCCCAGCGCGACCGCTACCAGGCCGCGCTCGACCAGGGGCAGCTCCTCGCCCCGGCGCGCGACATGGACGCGATGCGGCAGATCGTCGTCAACTCCACCGTCGACGGCATCCTGGCGGCCCTGTTCGCCATCATGATCATCATCGTCATCCTGGACGCGGCCCGCATCTGGGTCAAGGCGATCAGGGCCCGCGAGCCGCTGCCGACGACCGAGGAGCCGTTCGAGGAGTCGAAGCTGCTCGCGCCGTCCGGCCTCATCGCCACCCGCGAGGAGAAGGAGATGATGGCCAGGTCGTCCGGCTAGGCCGCTCGGCCGGTCGCTCCTGGGCGCCCTTTCAGCGGGGGAGCCACCGGGCGGTGGGCCAGGTCTCGCGGCGCCACGCGCTGTCCCAGAACATCCACTCGTACGCCGCCGCCGTGCAGTACGCCTCGCCCATGGCCTCCCGCGTGGCCGGGTCCGCGGCCGCGGCCGCCCGGTCGGTGATGGCCTTGGCCTGCTCCACCGAGGCCGCGAACGCCGGGTCGGAGTAGGTGTCGATCCACGCGCGGTAGGGGTGTCCGGGCCGGTCGCCGGTGCGCTTGAGCAGGGCCGTGCCGACGTCCTGGTAGATCCAGAAGCACGGCAGCACGGCCGCGGCCAGCACCGGGTAGGGCTCGGCGAGCGCCGCGGCCTGCACGTAGGACGCGTACGCCAGGCACGACGGCGACGTGGCCGGGCCGTCCGCGTCGGCGCCGAGCTCCTTCACGTACCCGGCGTGCAGCAGGCGCTCGGCGGCCAGCGCGGTGTGCGCGCTCTGGGCCCAGAACGCCGCCTCCGCCGGGTCGGCCGCCCGCGCGGACGCCGTGGCCAGGGCCTTGGAGAAGGCCGCCAGGTAGCGGGCGTCCTGGACGATGTAGAAGGCGAACCGGTCGCGGTCGAGGGTGCCGTCGCCGAGCCCGGTGACGAAGGGGTGCTCGTGGATGGCGGTCATGAGGTCGGCCGTACGCAGCCACATGTCCTCGCAGAACATGACGTTCCCTTCGCTAGTGCGAACTAGATCAGGTTCGACGGGTGTGATCTCAGCCCGGCACGCCGGGCACCCCGCGTCAACGCGCCCCACTTTAACAGGGCGATGTGCGGATATCGTAGGCCAGGTGACGGGCGATGAGACGCGCGACGGGGTCAAGCTGACCAACCTCGACCAGCCGCTGTTCGAGGGGGCCGGGGCGACCAAACGCGACCTGGTCGACTACCTCGACGCCGTCGGCGACCGCATTCTCCCGGTGCTGCGCGACCGGGCGCTCTCCGTCATCCGGGTACGCCCCGGACAAGAGCCGTTCATGCAGAAGAACCTGCCCAAATACGCCCCCGACTGGATGGAGACCGTCTCCGTCTGGGCCGAGGCGTCGCGGCGGCAGGTGACGTACGCGTTGTGCAACGACCGCCGGTCGCTGCTGTGGTTCGCCAACCAGCGGGCGGTCGAATACCACCCGGCACTCTACGCCGGCGGCCACTGGACCCACATGGTGCTCGACCTCGACCCGCCCGGCGACGACTTCGGCATGGCGGTGCGCGGGGCCGTCCTCGTCCGCGAGGCGCTGGCCGGCTGCGGGCTGTCCGGCGCGGTGAAGACCAGCGGGGCCAAGGGCGTGCACGTGTTCGTGCCCGTGGCGGCCGGCACCGCCGTCGACGACCTGGCCGCGGCCACGCGGGCGGTGGGCGCGCGGGCCGAGCGGCTCGATCCGGCGGTCGCCACCACGGCGTTCATCCGCGACGACCGCGCGGGCAAGGTGTTCATCGACTCGACCAGGGCGGGCGGCGCCACGGTGGTGGCCGCCTACAGCCCGCGGATCCGGCCGGGGGCGCCGGTGTCGTTCCCCGTGCCGTGGTCCGACCTCGATCGGGTGGCGCCGCGCGACTTCACCGTCCACACGGCGCTGGGGCTGCTCAAGGACGCCGACCCGTGGGCCGAGGCCATGCCCGCGCCGCAGGAGCTGCCCGCCGACCTCGTGGCGGAGGGGCACACGATCCCGGTGGCGCGCGTGGCGGCGATGCACGAGGGCAAGCGCCGGGCCAGGGAGCGCCGCGAGCAGGGGTAGGCGGGGGCGAGGGGGCGTGCGCAAGCAGGGGCAGTCGGGAGCAAAGGGCAAAATGTCACGATTTTGCAGCATTAGTAGGTCTTCCACCTAGTTCGGGGTCGCGTTACGGTCGCCTCGGCGAGGCTCGGGGAAATCGCGCCCGCCTTCCACGTGTCCCATCAGGGGAGACCCGCATGCGTCCAACGTTCCCACGGCTCGTCGCGCTCGTCGCCGCGCTGTCCTTACCGCTCACCATGGCCGCACCGGCCGGCGCGACCGGCCTGGCCGACGTGTACGCCAAGCTGCTCGTCAAGCAGGTCAAAGGCACCAACGTCAACGAACACCTCCAGGCGTTCCAGGCCATCGCCACCGCCAACGGCGGCAACCGCGCCGCCGGCACCAGCGGCTACGACGCCTCCCGCGACTACGTGGCCGGCAAGCTCCGCAAGGCCGGCTACAAGGTCACCCTCCAGCCGATCAACTTCGTCGAGAGCTGGAGCGAGAACACCCCGCCCGCGCTGGAGCTGACCGCGCCGAACGCCAAGACGTACGCGCCCGGCCAGGACTTCTTCGCCTTCGAACCCTCGCCGTCCGGCGACGTGACCGCGCCCGTCCAAGGCGTGGACCTGACCCTGCCGCCGGCGCCCGTACCCAGCTCGACCAGCGGCTGCGAGGCGGCCGACTTCGCCGGGTTCGTGGCCGGCCGCATCGCGCTCATCCAGCGCGGCACCTGCCCGTTCGTGGACAAGGTGCGCAACGCGCGGGCCGCCGGCGCGTCCGCGGTCATCGTCTTCAACGAGGGCCAGCCGGGCCGGACCGAGGCGGCGCACCTCGACCTCGGTGAGTGGCGGGTCGGGATCCCGATGCTGTACGCCGACTTCGCCGCCGGCGCCGAGCTGGCCGCCACCGCGGGCGCGGTCGTCCGCGTCAAGGTGGACGCCGACCTCCGGCTCGGCACCGACGAGAACGTGATCGCCGAGAGCCGCTTCGGCGACCCGAGCGACGTCGTCATGGTCGGCGCGCACCTCGACAGCGTGCCAGAAGGGCCCGGCGTCAACGACAACGGCTCGGGCAGCGCGGCCATCCTGGAGGTCGCCGAGGAGATGGCGCGCTACCCGGTCAGGAACAAGGTCCGCTTCGCGTTCTGGGCGGCCGAGGAACTGGGGCTGCTCGGCTCCGACCAGTACGTGGCCGCGCTGTCGCCGGCGCAGCTGGGCCGGATCAGGCTCTACCTGAACTTCGACATGGTCGCCTCGCCGAACTACGCGTACAAGCTGTACGACGGGGACGACTCCGACCACGTCGGCTCCCCGGCGGGACCGCCCGGCTCGGGCGAGATCGAGCAGCGGCTGGCGGCCTTCTACGGCTCCCGTGACCTGCCCACCGTGGGCACCGACTTCGACGGGCGCTCCGACTACGGGGCCTTCATCGACGCCGGGATCCCGGCCGGCGGCATCTTCACCGGCGCAGAAGGGATCAAGACGGCCGAGGAGGCGGCGCTGTTCGGGGGGACGCCCGGGGCCGCGTACGACCCGTGCTACCACGACGTGTGCGACACGATCGCGAACGTGGACGCCACGGCTCTGGACGTCAACGCGGACGCCATCGCCGACTCCGTAGCCCGGTACGCCTTCGACGTCCGCTCCATCCCGGCCCGCACCGCCGCAGGAAACGCGGCGACGGCGACGGCGATCAGGTAGGAGGCGGCCGGGCAGGACCCGCGTCGGGGTGCCTGCCCGGCCGTCCCTCCCGCCTGCCGCCGCAGGAGAGGGACCCCTTCGCCGGCCGACGCGGGGGTCAGTTCGCGGGGGCGGGGAAGGCGGCGGGGCTGCGGTGGCCCTCGCGGTCGAGGGCGCGGACGGCGAACTGGTGGTTGTCCTTCGACAGGCCCTCCACGGTGTACGAGGTCACGTTCCCGACGAAGCGGGAGTGCGTCCACGTGGGCTCGGTGGTGTCGCGCCACAGGACCTCGTAGCCGGCGACGTCAGGTTCGGGGTTGGGGTCCCAGCGCAGGTCCGTGTCGTTCGTGAGTCGAGCGGTCAGCACGGCGGCGCGTCCGGGGGCGCGCGGCGCGCGGGCCAGGGTCGCCAGGGCGGCCACGTTCGCCTGCGCCACCCGGGCCACGTAGTCGAACTCGACGAACTCCACCAGGTCGCCGAACCGGACGCCGTTCTCCACCCGCACGTCCTGGTGCTGGTGGCGGAAGTTCTCGTGCACCTCGGTGAAGCGGATCGCGGCGTACCCCTGCTGCAGGAACGGGATCTGGTCGCCGCCCCGCAGGTAGCGGTCCCTGCGGTAGAACAGCTCGGCGTCGAAGGACGGGACGTACTGGCCGGCGGTCTCGTTGACGAAGCGGGCGAGCTGGCGCGAGGGGCCGTCGTTCTCGCCGCCGACGGACTGGCGGACGGCGGCCTGGGCCGGGGTCTCCGAGGTCGGCACCCCTTCGGAGAAGACGCGTACGGCCCGTGGCTCCCGCCCGTTCTCGCCGTCCGCGCTACCCACGATGTCGTTCGTGAACATGCCCTGGATGTCGACGTTGTTCTGCTTGGCCTGCTGGGCGAAGTGGGCGGACCCGTACAGGCCCTGCTCCTCGCCGGCGACGGCCATGAACACGACGGTGGCGTCGAACGTGCGGGTGGCCATGACACGGGCGGCCTCGATGACGACGGCCACGCCCGAGGCGTCGTCGTTGGCGCCGGGGGCGTCGCAGGCGGCGTCCATGACGTCGGAGCAGCGGGAGTCGTAGTGGCCGCTGACCACGTACGTGCGGCCGGCGGAGGCGTCCTGGGAGCCGCGGAGGGTGGCGACCACGTTCGTGATCACGGTGGGCTCCGGGACGCGCGGCGAGACCGGCTGGACGAAGGACTGCTTCTCCACGGTCATGCGGCCGCCGGACGTGGCGGCGATCCTGGTCAGCTCGTCATGGATCCAGTCGCGGGCGGCGCCGATGCCGCGCACGGGATCGTCCTGGCTGGACAGCGTGTGCCGGGTGCCGAACGACGCGAGCTTGGCGATGATCCGGCCGACGTTGCGCGCGTCGACCTGCTGGACCATGCGGTCGATCTCCCGGTCGCGCTGGGGGCCGGCCTCGGCGGCCGGGGTGAGGACGGCCGCGAGCAGGACCACGGCCAGGAGGGGCAGAGCTGATCTTCTGAAGGTGGGTCTCATGGCATGGCTCCGCGAGTGGGAGGGCGGGCCGGGCGGCGGGCGTCCGGCCCGCGGGCGCTATCGGGTGATCGTGACGTCGTCGATGCCGGCCTCGACCAGGGACGCGGTCGAGGCGTCGGCGGCGTCGACGACGACGCGGACCGTCTGGCCGGCGAAGGCGGTCAGGCTGGCCGTGGCCGTGGCCCACGCGCCGTTGCGGTTGGTCGCCGCGCCGGTCTGGTTCAGGACGGTGGCGGTGGTGGCGCCGACGACGCGGACCCTGAGGTAGTCGGCGCTGGAGGAGTTCGAGCCGTGCGCCAGATACCAGGAGAACGTCAGGTTCAGGGGGCCCGCGGACGGCAGCGCGATCGGCGGCGACTGGATGGTGGTGACGCCGCCGTCGAGGTCGTGCGTGCCGGCCGAGGAGCCCGCGAGCCGGCCCGTCACCAGGTCGTTGGCGCCGCTGACCGGGGTGCCGAGCTGCTTGGCGCCCGAGGACGCGGTGGCCTCGGGGTCGCCGCGCTCCCACTGGCCGGCGGTGGCGGTGTCGGTGCCGTCCGGGTTCGCCGTCCAGCCGGTGGCCGTCTCGAACGTGTCCCGCCAGACCGCGGCGGGCGGGGCGGTGGCGGCGATCGTCCACACGGCGTGCGCGATGGCGTCGGCGTTCCGGTCGAGGGCGGTGTCGCTGACGTTGGCGGTCGTGTCGCAGGACCGGTGGTAGCAGGGGTCGAACGCCTGCCCGGCGGTGCCGCCCCACAGCGCGGCCTGGGCCGCGGTCTTGACGTCTTCCGCGCCGGTGAACGTGCCGCCCGCCGGGATGCCGGCCGCGATGAACGGGCCGTAGTCGGAGCGGCCGTCGAAGTCGGTGCCCCTCGTCGGGACGCCGATCGAGGCGAAGTACCCGATGATGGCCTGTTCCAGCGCCGCCGAACCGGCCGGGCCGGGTCCGGCGCCGGTGCCGTCGGAGTCGTCGCCGTCGTACACGAAATATCCGGCGTTGGGGGAGCCGACCATGTCGAAGTTCAGGTACGCCGTGATCCGCGCCCGTTCGGGGGCCGGGAGGTTGTTCACGTAGAAGCGCGACCCGCGCAGGCCCAGCTCCTCCGCGCCCCACCAGGCGAACCGCAGGTGCTTGGCCGGCTGGAGCGACTGGCGGGAGACCTCCAGCGCGGTCTCCAGGATCGCGGCGCTGCCCGAGCCGTTGTCGTTGACGCCGGGGCCGGCGGTGACGCTGTCGAGGTGGGCGCCGACCATCAGGACGTCGTCGGGGTCGCCGCCGGGCCAGTCGGCGATGACGTTGTAGCCGGTGGCGCCGTTGTAGGTGAAGGTCTGCAGGCTCGTGGTGAAGCCGGCGGCGTCGAGCCGCGATCGGACGTAGTTGGCCGAGGCGAGGTAGCCGGGGCGGCCGTGGGCCCGGTTGCCGCCGTTGGCGTTCGCGATCGACTGGAACTGGGCGAGATGGGCCTTGACGTTGGCCAGGGAGATGTCCGGCGGAGCGGCGGCCCGCGTGGGCGTGGCCACCATCGGTAACAGGAGCGTTGCGATCGCCGCCGCGACGATGGTGCCATTTCTCCTGGTGAGCGGCATGGCGGCGCCTCCATCCGAGGTCGAGGGTGGAAGATCCCGAGATGGTGCTGTATAGGAACGTAACCCCGCAAAAGGGGTTCGCCTAGGCGCGCGCCCGCCGCGCCGCGGGCCGGTATGGACGGCCGGTATGGGAGCCGGCCCGGAACGGCGAGCCGCTAGGCCGGCGCGGGGAGCCCGGAGCGCAGGGCGGTCACCGCCGCCTCCGGCCGGTCGGCGAAGAAGTGGATCGTGCCGGCCGTGGCGCGGCGGCCCAGGGGCCGGACGAACGCCACCGGCTCGGTCAGCTCGACGACCACGTTCGTCCGCGACCCGACCGCCACCCGCAGCCGCCCGTCCTCGACCGACACCATACGGCTCTCGTTGTCGTCACGGCTCACGCGCACCGCGGCGATCAGCTCCCGCGGCACCCGCACGTCGAGGTAGGCGGCGTACCGGACGCGCAGCTCGGCGCCGGTGACCACGTGCGGCCGGGTCGCGCAGGCCGCCGCCAGCATGCCGCCGAACACCAGCCCGTACACGTCCGCGACCAGCACCGTGAACCGCACCCACGCCGGCACCCCGGTCGCCACCAGCAGCAGGTCCACGACCACGGTCTCCACCGCCATGGCGAACACCATCAACCCCAGCGTGAACCCCTGCTCCTTCGCGTACGTCACCGCGACCGCGCCACGGGGCACCCCGTGCCGCCGGCGAACGACCCACAAGCCGATGCTCGCCAACCCCTTGAGCTCGAACCCCAGCACCCGCAGCGCGGCTCTGACCATCTCGGAACCCTCCCTCGTCACCCCGATCGCACACGTTCGATTGCACACGTTGACGTCGCGTCAAGGTCAAGCCGGGATGATCCCGTTCGACGGGCGGTTCAGTCGAAGGTCGCGTGCGGCACGCTCACCCGCGGCACGCGGTACGGCTCCGACGCGCCGGGGCGGACGTCGAAGTCGAAGATCGCGGTGGGCAGGTAGACGGTGGCGCAGGAGTTGGGGATGTCCACGACCCCCGACAGCCGGCCCTCGATCGGGGCCGCCCCCAGCAGCAGGTACGCCTGCTCCGGCGCGTAGCCGAACGTCGTCAGGTAGTCGATGGCGTGCAGGCACGCGCGCTGGTAGGCGAGCTGCGCGTCGAGGTAGCGCTGCTCGCCGTCCAGGGTGACGGACAGGCCGGAGAACGCCAGCCACTCGCTGTACTGCGGGGCGGTGCGACCGGGCATGAAGACGGTGTTCTCGCCGACGTGGTACTTCTGCATGCCGCCCTTGATGAGGTCGACGTGCAGATCGACGAAGCCGCCCATCTCGATGGCGCCGCAGAAGGTGATCTCGCCGTCGCCCTGGGAGAAGTGCAGGTCGCCGACCGACAGGTTCGCGCCGGGCACGAACACCGGGTAGAACACCCGCGAGCCCCTGGTGAGATTCTTGATGTCCTGGTTGCCGCCGTTCTCCCGGGGCGGAGCGGTACGAGCCGCCTCGGCGGCGACGCGGTCGTACTCGGAGCGGGGCACCGACCCGAGCACGGCGTCGCGCGGCTCGGGAGGCAGGGCCAGCGGCGGCACCCGTCCCGGGTCGGTGGCGATCAGCGCCGCCTCCCGCGCGTTCCACGAGTCCAGCAGGTCCGCCGACGGCGCGGTGCCCATGAGGCCGGGGTGAGTGATGCCGGTGAACGACACCCCCGGGATGTGGCGCGAAGTGGCATTCTGTCCGGAGAAGTCCCAGATGGCCTTGTACGCGTCGGGGAACTGCTCGGTGAGGAATCCACCGCCGTTCCCGGTGGGGAAGATCCCGGTGTACCCCCAGCCCTGGCCGGCCAGCGGTCCGCTGTCCTCCTGCGGGATGGGCCCCAGGTCCAGGATGTCCACGATGAGTAGATCGCCGGGCTCCGCCCCCTCGACCGCGAACGGGCCGCTGAGCGCGTGCACCGTCGTCAGCGGCGCGTCCCGGACGTCCTCGGCGGAGTCGTCGTTGTGGATCGCGCCGTCGAACCACTCCCGGCAGTGCACCCGGAAGCTGTCGCCGGGCCTGACCCGGGCCACCGGCGGGATCTCCGGATGCCACCGGTTGTGGCCGATCTTGGCCTGGTCGGTGAACCTTCTGGTCGAGTCGAGCGGAAAGATCAACTCTGGCACGGCGGGATTCCTTTCGGCGGTGGCCGGCGGGTCGGCGGTGGATGATCGGTGGGCGGTGGCCGGCGGGTCGGTGCCGGCTTGCGGGTCACGGGCGCGGCAGGCGGCTGATCGCGGGATGGGTGGCCGCGGCGCGTCCGGCGGCGCGGGGTGGCAGGGACGTGACGACGTCGGGTTCGGAGGCGCTGCGGGCCGCGCGTTCCAGCCGGGCGCACAGCGCGGCCGGCGTACGGGCCAGCGCCGGCGGCGAGAACCTCCGGACGGCGGTCGCGCCGCAGTCCGGACAGGGTGCGGTGGCGGGCGCGGCGCCGATGGGAAAAGCGAGCTCGATTTCCGCGCATCGCGCACACCGATAGGCATATGTCGCCATTGCGTAGGTCCTTCGTACGAATCGCCACCGGGCCGCGATCCGCCGCGACCTCCGAATCGGATGTATCCGCAATTCGGCGTGTTGATGGAATGTAATCCCTCCCGGTTCTGCCAAGTTGCCCGTAACGGGAGAGGGAGATCGCCTGGGTCCGAGCGGTTCCGCTGCCGGGGGGAGGGCTGCTACGTCGCCTCCCCCCACCTGGATCGTCGAACGTCCGCCTCCTGTGGCGGTCCTCCGCGACGCTCTCCCGCCCGCCTTCCCGCAGGCAGGCGTTGGAAGCCCGCTACCCTCGGACGGACGCGCGGGCGCCTCTTCATGATCGAACACGCGTCCCCGCGGTCCATGCCTGACTTAGCGATTGGATCTGGCTGGGCGATCAACGCGGCGAAGTACCTGACCACAGCCCGCGCGGCTAGCTACAGTAATAAACCCATATCGGCGCGATATTTCATGATATCGGCAGCGCGAGGAGCCCGCCCGCCGTGAATCACCGCGTAACCGACGAGGCCATGGTCCGAGCCCTCTACCGCGAGTACGGCGCCCCCCTGATGGCCTTCGCCATCCGGCTGACCGGCGGCGACCGGCGCTGGGCCGAGGACGTCGTGCAGGAGACCCTGGTACGCGCCTGGCGCAACCTCCACGACCTGCGTACCGACAACGGCTCGCTCATGCCGTGGCTGGCGACCGTCGCGCGCCGCGTCGTCATCGACGACCGCCGCCGCACCGGCACGCGCCCCATGAACACCGTCGAGGAGGTACCCGAGCGCGTCCAGCCCACGCCGGCCGAGGACGAGCGCCTGCTGCGCGAGATCGTGGTGACGGACGCGATGCTGTCGCTCTCCCCGGCCCATCGGCAGGTCCTCACCGAGACGTTCCTGCTGGACCGCACGGTCCAGGAGGCGGCGGAGACGATCGGCGTGCCCGTGGGCACGGTCAAGTCCCGCGTGTACTACGCCATGCGCGCCTTACGCGTCGCATTGGAGGAAAGGGGGGTGATGCTGCCGTGACGAAGGCGCATCACAATGAGGACAAGGGGGTGGTGCGGCCATGACGGAGGTGCATCACGAGGACGTCGCCGCGTACGCGCTCGGCCTGCTCGACGAGCCCGACCGCGCGGCGTTCGAACGCCACCTGGCCGGCTGCGCCAGCTGCGCCGCCGAGGTGGGGGTGTTCGCGGAGATGGGGGAGCTGATCCGCGGCGTGCACCCCGACGACCTTCTGCCGCACGCGCCCGACCCGCAGGTCGAGAACCTGCTGGTGCGCCGGGCCGCCGTCGAGCGCCGGCGCCGCGGCCTGCACCGTACGGTCATGGCCGCCGCCGCGTGCGTGCTGGTCGCGGCCGGCCTCTTCCTGGCGGTCAGCTCCGTCACCGGCGGGCCCAACCCCGACAGCGTCCACGGCCCGGCCCGCGACCTGCTCCTGACCGGCGACACCCACTCCGCCACCGACCCCGCCACCGGCGCCGCCGCGGTCGTCGGCCTGGAGGACAAGGGCTGGGGCACCCACGTCGCGCTGGAGCTCTGGGGCGTCAGAGGCCCGTTGCAGTGCCGCATGCTCGCCGTCGGCGACGACGGCCGCTCCGAGGTCGTGGTCAGCTGGGGCGTCCCCGACAAGGGGTACGGCGTGCCGGGCTCCCCCGATCCCCTGGTCCTCCACGGCGGCACGAGCCTCCCGCGCGACGACCTCAACCGTTTCACCATCGAGACCTTCGACGGCCGGACCCTCGCCAGCATCCCCGTGTGACGCGCGCCCGGCGGGCGCCGACTACGATCGGGCGATGCGCGTCGACCTCCACAGTCACAGCAGCGCCTCCGACGGCACGCAGCCGCCGGCGGACGTGGTGCGCCGGGCCCGCGAGCGCGGGCTCGACGTGCTCGCGCTGACCGACCACGACACGGTCGCCGGTCACGCCGCGGCGATCGAGGCGCTGCCCGCCGGGCTGACGTTGGTGCCGGGGATGGAGCTGTCGTGCCGGCGGGGCGGGCAGAGCATCCACCTGCTGGCCTACCTGTTCGACCCGGCGGAGCCGGAGCTGCGGGCCGAGTGCGTACGCCTCAGGGAGGCGCGCGGGCAGCGGGCGCGGCTGACCGTCGAGCGGCTGGTCGAGCTGGGGGTGCAGGTCACCTGGGAGCAGGTGGCTGAGCTGGCGGCGGGCGGCCCGGTCGGGCGGCCGCACATCGCCCGCGCGATGGTCGCGGCGGGGGCGATCGACGCGCCCGAGCAGGCGTTCACGCCGGAGTGGATCGGCACGGGCGGGCGCGCGCACGTGACCCGCTACGCGCTCGACCCCGAGCGGGCGGTCCGGCTCGTACGCGCCGCGGGCGGGGTGCCGGTGCTGGCCCACCCGAAGGCGTCCGCACGCGGCGCGGTCGTGCCGGACGCGTGGATCGCCGAGCTGGCCGCGGCCGGGCTGTTCGGCGTGGAGGCCGACCACATGGATCACGACCCGGCCGCCCGCGCGCACGTCCGCGACCTGGCCGCCGGCCTCGGCCTCGCCGTCACGGGCTCCAGCGACGACCACGGCGACCTCACCGGCCACCGCCTGGGCTGCGAGACCACGGCACCCGACGTCTACGAACGCCTCCTCGCCGAGGCCACCGCCGCGACCCCCGTCACCGCCCCGAGCCACTGACCCACCCGCCCGCCTGGGGAGCGGCCGGACGACGGGCCGACCACCTCGACCAACGCCCGCGAGGAGCTCACCACCCCCGGAGAGCCTTACGCAGCTCGCGCACCTGTCCAGGTTCGGCGATCCCGTCCCAGGAGGCGAGGGCGGCGAGGCCGGCCCGCCGGTGGGTGGCGGCGTCGGCCGGGCGCAGCCGGGCCAGGTGAAGGTGGGCCAGGGCGGTGCTGATCCCGGCCGCCGGCAGGCCGGTCAGCGCGTCATCCAGCAAGGCCGCCACGTCGCCGGGCTTGTGGCCGGCGTCCTCCAGCAGGGTCCCGGCCCGCTGGACGAGGCAGCGCGACCGACCGATCTCGTCGGCGATGCCGCCGTAGAGCCCTTCGGCCTGTTCCAGGTGGAGACGGGCGTCGAAGGCGAGACCCAGGTAGAAGTGGGCGAGCGCGAGCAGCTCCTGGCAGTGGGCCTCGGCGCCGGGGTCGCCGGCCCGGCGGGCGGTCTCCAGGGCTTCGAAGAGCACGGCGCGGGCGTCGGCGTACAGGCGGCGGGCGTCGGAGGTGCGGCCCTCGTGGTCGAGCGTCTGCCCCTTGCGCAGGAGCAGCGCGGCGACGTTGTGCAGGCGCAGCGCGTGCCCGGCCGCGTCCCCGCCGGCCAGCGCCTGCCCGTACCGGACGAGCGCGGACTCCACGGCGGTGAACTCGTCGCCGGTGGCCAGCAGGATGGCCGCGTGCTCCAGGTGCAGCTCGGCGGGCCAGGACTCGACCCTGACGCGCAGCCGGGCGGCCTGGTTGAAGTGGTGCCGGGCCCGTCCGGGGTCGCCGGTGGTGAGCAGGATCGCGCACTGCCGCAGCTCCGCGGTGGCCTGCACGTGCTCGTCGCCGAGCGCCTTGGCGGCCCTGGCCAGCGCTTCTGCCGCTCTGAGCCGGTCTTCGTGCCGCTGTTCGAGCCGGAACCAGGATTCGAGCCCGTCGGCGATGCGGGCGAGCGCCCGGCCGGTCTTGGGCTCCGGGTCGCGGCGGGCGAGCACCTGGAGCAGCACGCGGTCCTCGATCGCGAACCAGGCGCGGGCCTCGCCCGCGGGCAGGCGGGCGGCGAACGCGTCGGCCTGCCCGGCGAAGTGCTCCACCAGCCGCCGCCAGGCGGCCGCCTCGCGCGGCGTGCGCTCGCCCCCGGAGCCGCCGATCGCGCCGGTCACCCTGACCCGCGTCATCCGCACGTTCTCCACGAGCCCCAGCTCGGCCAGCTCGTCGATGGCGTCCTCGGCGGAGGGCAGGCCGAGCAGGGCGGCGGCCGCCTGGTGGTCGACCTCGGCGATGGGCAGCCCGGCCAGCAGCACGAGCAGCTGCTTGGCGGCCGGGCCGAGCTGTTCGGCGCTCAGGTTGAGCACGAAGCCGAGCTGCTGGTCGATGGGGAGCCGGCGCAGGTCGTCGACCAGCGTACGCAGCGGGACCCTGGGGTTGCGGGCCATCCAGCGCCCGACCCTGACGATCTCCGACGGGCTGCCGAGGCAGGCGTCGACCAGCAGCCGCACGGCCTCAGGGTCGCGGCCGGCGCGCTCGTCGCCGACGTGCCGGGCCAGCAGCTCGCGGCCGTCCTCGGGGGCGAGCGGGCCGAGCTGGACCGGCTCGACGTGCGGGGGCAGCTCGTCGCCGAGCGAGCCGGCGACCACGATGGACGCGCCGGGCACCCGCGGCGGCAGCCAGGCGACCTGGCTCCACGTGCTGACGTTGTCGAGCAGAAGCACCCGGCCGGTACCGGTCAGGGCCTCGATCACGTGGGAGGTGGCGTCCTCGGGCTCCTGGATGGCGCCGGGCGGCCGGTCGAGCGTGCGCAGGACGCGCTGGGCCACGCTGAGCGGCGTCTCCGGACGGTCCCGGTCGGGGCCGCGGACGTCGGCGTACCGCTGCTTGCGGGCGTCGTCGGCGAGCTCCCACGTGGCGCGGACGGCCACCGACGAGGTGCCGGTGCCGACCGGGCCGCGTACCACGACCAGGCCGGCCTCCCTGACGCGGTCGGCGATCTGCTTGAGCTCGTTCTCGCGGCCGATGAGGTCGTCGACGCGAGCGGGGAACGGCAGCCGGCCCGGGACGGGGCGGGGCGCGGGGGCGCGGCGGCGGCGTACGGACCGGGCCAGCCAGCCGGCGCCGACCGGCAGCGGGAAGGCCAGCAGGGCCAGCGCCCACAGCGGCAGCCCCTCCACCAGGCCCTCGATCACCTCGCCCTGCAGCAGCAGGACGACCTCCCCGAGCGTCACCAGCCCGACCAGCCCCAGCTCGGGGCCGTGCGCCCAGAGCCGCGAGAGCCGGAACCGCAGCCGGTCCCGGTACGAGATGCCGGTCACCGCCGCACCCCCTGCGTCAGCCCCCGGTACAGCAGGCGCGCGGTGAGGGCGACCACCGCCACGGGTACCGCGGTCGCGATCACCGACTGCGCCGCCAGCGTCCCCAGGGAGCTGGTGAAGTGGCGCGACTGCTCCAGCTGGATCAGCGGCAGGTGGTCGCCGGACGGCCAGTTGAGCAGCAGGCCGACGGCCGTGTCGTTCCACACCAGCACGAACGCCAGCACGCCGGCCAGCACCACGGCCGGGCGGGCCTCCCGTACGACGTGGAACAGCTCCCAGCGGTGCCGCGCCAGCATCGGCGTGGCCACCCGGGCGAACGCGCCGTGCAGCACCAGCATCGCCAGCGGGATCACCAGCGCGGCGTGCACGATCGCCAGCGCCGGGCCGGTGCCGACGACCGGGCTGAGCCAGCGCTGCAGCGGCACGGCGAACGCCTGCGGCGGCAGCGCCGCCAGCGCCACCGCGACCAGCAGCACCGGCCGCCAGGCGCGGCGCGGCAGCAGGTGCTCGTGCGCCAGCACGTACGCGGCCGGCACCGCGGCCAGCAGCACCAGCCCGACGACCACGGCCGCCCGCACGAACGTGGTGCCGAGCGCTCCCACGAAACCGGCGTCGGCCAGCACGTCCACGTACGACTCCGGCGTCCACGGCCCGCCGCTCCACCACCCTGACAGCGTCGCGGCCACCGGGTCGCGCAGCGACGTGACCACCAGCACCGCGAACGGCACCGCCCACACCACCGCGACCACCGCGCACACCACCCAGACCCGCCGATGCCGCCGCGCCGCCCGGTCCGGCTCCCTCGCGGACGACCCGGAGGCGGGCCCGGACCAGCTCGCCCGCCCGCGCAGCCCCGCCAGCGACGGCACCGCCAGCACGGCCACCAGCAGCGACAGCGCCACCGCGAGGGCCGCCGCCCGCCCGTCGCCGAGATCGCCGTGATGCCGCCACCAGAACAGCCCGCCGCCCTCGACCCCGGCCTGCATCGACCCCGGCGCGCCCATCAGCACGAGATCGAACACCCGCGCCGCCGCCACGAGCGCCAGCAGGTACGCCAGCGCCGCCGGCCCCGCCAGCGCCGGCACGACGACGGTCGACAAGCGGCGCCGCCGCCCGAGCCCGAACGCCTTGGCCATCCGCAGCAGGTTGTTCGGTAGCCGCGCGAGGGCCTCGTGGAACACCAGGAACGCGACCCCGGCCCACTGCCAGACGAATGCCGACCCCATCACCAGCCAGATCCAGTACGGCCCGAGGAAGGCCACGTCAGTGCCGAGCACGGCGCTGAACAGGCCGCGGCGCTGATGGGTGTCGTACAGGAGGCGGAAGATCGCGCCCGTGGTGAGGGGCGAGACCGCGGCCGGCAGCACGAGCAGCAGCCGCAGCACGCGCCCGGCCACCGGACCCGCGTTTCGTACGAGCCAGGCCAGCCCCAGCCCCACCGCGCACACGAGCACGGCCAGCGCGAGCCAGACGAGAGAGTTTCCGAGCGTCTGGAGCACCTGCCCGTCGCCGATCACGTCGTACCCGGTCAGGCTGATGATCACGGTCGCGCAGAGCGGCACCAGGATGATCCCGGCCGACAGCAGCACGGCCAGCAGCAGGTAGAGCGACGCCCGCCACCGCCCGAGCCCGTGCCGGACCACCGGGATCCCGGCGTCGTGGTACGGCGCCACCTCGAACAGGAACGCGTTCCGCTCGCTCATCGGCCACCCTCCAACCACCGGCCACCCTCCCGCCGCCGGCCACCCTCCTGCCACCCGTCACCCCGCGCGAACCCACTCATAAGGCGCCCTCCCGGCTGCGGGTGACCAGCTTCTCGCGGGCGTCGAACGCGGCCTTCCGCGGCGCCGCCCGGTCGACGACGACATCGGCGAACAACTCGGTGAGCACCCGCCACAACCCGCGCCCGTCACCGCCCTCCAGGCTGCCGATGAGCCGGTCGGACAGGTCGTAGCGCCCGTCGGCGGCCGAGTTGAGCTCCGCGGCGGGCCCGCGCAGCAGCGGCTTGGACGGCAGCGTGAACGGCGTCAGGAAGCCGCCGTCGCCGATCCATCGGGTCAGCGCGTCCCGCTCGCCGGGACCGCGCGGCCGGGTGAGCCAGCTGACGAAGTCGGTCGCGTCGGCCCGCCCGCCGCGCATCGCCACCGCCACGTCGCCGCCGACCACCAGCGGCGGCGCGTGGTCCCGCCAGCGCGGGAAGCGGAAGTGCGCGGCGACGTCCCGGCCCGCGTACCGGTCGATGACCGGCAGGGCGAAGTCGGGCGCGGCCACCAGGTCGGCGGTGCGGTAGACGAACACGTCGAGGATGGAGTCGTGGAACTGCATGGTGAGCGCGCGCCGCCCCTGGGCGGGGTCGAACGCCCCGCTCCAGATCTCCGCCAGCAACTCCAGCGCCTCCTCGGTACGCGCCACCCCCCACCAGGCCGGGTTCCCCGGCTCGGTCGCGGGGAAGAGCCCGTCGTACACCTCGGGGGCGAAGGCGAGCAGCACGTTCTCGAACCAGTCGCTCAGCACCCACCCGTCGGCGGCGCCGATCGCCAGCGTGCCGCGGGCCGGCCGCCAGGCGTCGAGGTCGGCGGGCGGCGCGGCGAGCTCTCCGGCCCGGTGCCACACCAGCGACTTGTGGGCGATCTTGAACCAGGCGCCCAGCTCCTCGCGGCTCCCGTACGGGGTCACGAGCCGGCGCCAGAGCTGCGGCTGCCGGTGTCCGCCCGTCCACGGCCGGATGCGGCGCTGGACCACCGGGTCGAACAGCAGCCCCAGCCGGGGGATCACGGCCACGTCGGGGATGACCTCCTCCGCGGGGCCGCGCAGCAGGGCCGCGATGTTGTCGCCGGCGGAGTAGACGCTGACCGGCCTGCCGTACTCCTTGACCACGCCGAGGAAGCGCCGCAGTTCGTCGCCGCTCCAGACCACCGCCACCCGCAGCGGCCGCTCCCCGCCGCAGCCGGACAGCGCCGCGGGCAGCGCCACGGCCGGCAGCACCCCCAGGAACCCTCTACGGCTCAACGCCATCGGCGACCTCCCAGAAACGCGAAGGGGACGCGAGGCTCGCCACCCTGGTCCGGTCGTCCGTCACCACCAGCACGGCCAGGCTCGGGTCCGTACGCAGCGCCGCGCTCACGGCCGCGTGGCAGGGGCCGTACCCCGTGCGGTCCTCGATCACCATCACCTTGACCGGGGCCAGCCGGCACAGCGCGCGGGCCAGGGCGACGCTCAGCCGCTCGTCGTGGGCCAGCTCGTGCGGCCGCGACCGCAGGAAGCCCTGGATGTCCATCCGCCTGGCCATGAACGCGACCCGGCCGTGCACGAACGACGGCGCCAGGTCGTCGTCCCGGGCGGCCAGCGCGAGGTTCTGCTCCACGGTGAGGTGCGGCAGCAGCCCGGCGCCGGCGGGCACCAGCCCGATCTCGCGTTCGGCCGGCGGCCGCATGGTGATCTCCTCGCCGCCGACCCTGATGCGGCCGCCGTCCGGCATGTCCAGGCCGATCAGCAGGTCGGTGAACGTGTCGGCCTCGGCGGCGCCGCCGGCCACCACCACGGCGGCCCGCCCCGGGACGATCGTGAGCGGGTCGGGGGACAGGACACGGCGCGTGCCGTGCGATTCCCACGTGAGCCCAGAGAGTTCGAGAAGTGGTGCGTCCACGACCAGACCGTCACACTCCGGATGTCGTCCCCGTCCGCACCTGACGTTTTCACACTTGGTGACTCCGAGCAACGCGAACGCGTCACGCCTGGGTCACATCGGTCTGCCGGGGGCGGCGAAGTGGGTGGTGAACCAGTCACGGGCGTGCTCGGCCACGGCCTCCAGCGCGCCCGGCTCCTCGAACAGGTGGGTGGCGCCCGGCACGACCGTCATCCTGGTCTCGGCCCGCAGCCGCCGCCTGGCCTCCTCGTTCAGGCCCACCACGACCGGGTCGCGGCCGCCCACGACGAGCAGCGTCGGCGCCCGTACCGCGGCCAGCCGGGGCCCGGCCAGGTCGGGACGGCCGCCGCGGGAGACGATCGCGGCGATCGCGTTGTCCGGCTCGGCGGCGGCCCAGAGCGCGGCCGCGGCGCCGGTGCTCGCCCCGAAGTACGCGATCGGCAGCCCGGCCGTGCCGGAGTGCTCCCGTACCCAGGCCGTCCGCGTGAGCAGCCGGTCGGCCAGCAACGCGACGTCGAAGACCTTCGCGCGGTCGGCCTCCTCCTCCGGGGTGAGCAGGTCGAACAGCAGGGTGCCGAGCCCCGCCTGGTTGAGCACGTCGGCCACGTGCCGGTTCCGCGGGCTGCACCGGCCGCTCCCGCTCCCGTGCGCGAACACGACGACGCCCTGAGCGGCCTCAGGAACCCGCAGCTCGCCGGCCACCCCGCTCCACCCCCTCGCGCCTTTCCCGCTCGCGCGCCCGCGTGCACTGGCGTGCTGGCGTGCTCGCGTGCTCGCGTGCTCGCGTGCTCGCATGCGGATGCCGCTACCCGCCCGGGCCCCTGGCTATCCCCACACCCTCCGACCCGCGATCATCATGACTCATGACACCTCTCGAACCCGACTGCTGGGCGCACCCGGACGTCGAGGTGCGCCCCTCGCCCATGGCCGCCCACGGTGACCTCCACCTGGCGACCTCCAGCGCCGCTACGGCCGCCACTGGACCCCCGCTCTGCTCACGCTCATCCGCCACTGACACCCGGTCGACCGGGAGCGGCGTGGGACGGGCGGCGGGGCGCCACCCGCCCCCCGCTTGCCCCGGGTGGGCGCCCCGCCGCCGTCCTGGGTCAGCCCAGCACCAGCGCCGTCACGAACTGCAGCGTGTGCCAGGCCACGTAAGCGCCCACCGACCAGAGCGCCCGCTCTTTCGCCCGCGTGATCCTGGAGATCCGGCGGAGCTCCTCCACCGGGTCCTTCCACGTCCCCGCCGACATGGCCACCAGGTACGCGGACGCCAGCCAGGCCATCGCCGATCCCGCGATCAGCCCGAGCGAGAGCGCGAGCAGGATGTCGGCCCCGACGGGCGCGTCCCAGGCGGGCAGCTGCCTGGTCCACGCGGCGACGGCGAAAGCGAGCAGCCCGGCGGTGATCCGCCTGTCCTTGCGGGCCTGCCGGTTGAGCCATCGCAGGTCTCGCCGCAGCTGGTTCTTGAGCATCCAGATCACCTCCGTTGTGTGGAGCCGTTGGGGCCGATGACTCCAGCTAACGGGAAGGGCCCGGAGAAGATCTGCGACCTCACCATCCGGAATTCACGACTTTTAGCGGAATTTCACGCCAGTTCGCGTAGCTCTTCCGACACCCGGCGCAGTTCGATGACGTCCCCCGCCTCTTCGAGGGTCCGCACCGCCTCGGCCAGGTACCCGGCGGCCGCGTCCCGGTCGCCGAGGCGCGCCGAGATCAGCCCGAGCGCCCGCAGCGCGCACCCGAGGTCGCGCCGGGTGCCGCATTCGAGGTGCACGTCCCTGGCCTGGCGGGCGTACACCAGCGCCTCCTCGCACCGGTCCAGGTCGAGCAGCACCATCGCCAGCGTCGTGAGCGCCGCCGCCCAGCGGTCGCGGGTGCCGGTCTCGTGCTGCAGCTCGGCCGCCTCCCTGGCGGGGCCGAGCGCGGCGCCCAGCCGGCCCGCCGTGTGCAGCGCCTGCGCGACCGACAGCAGCGCGCTGGCCCGGTTGTCGCGCCGCTCCTCCCTGATCGCCAGCGCCGCCTGGGCCGCCCGCAGCGCGTACGTGTGCCGCCCGAGCGACAGGTACGTGTGCGCCAGCGTCTCCTGCACGTCCGCCTCCGCCCGCCGGTTGCCGAGCCCCTGCACGATGTCGAGGGCCTCCAACGCGTACGCGAACGCCTCCTGCACGTGCCCCTGACGGCGCCGCACCCGGGCCAGCCGGTTGAGCATGCGGGCCTCGACCGGCTCGTCGCGGATCACCCGGCTGATCGTCAGCGCCTGCGTGAGGTAGTCCTCGGCCCGCACGTAGTCCGACAGCCGCCAGTGCACCAGGCCGATGTCGCCCAGCGTCTCGGCCTTGCCCTGCTCGTGGTGCAGCTCGACCTGCACGGCCAGGGCCTGCTCGTAGGAGGCGAGGGCCTCGTCGTACCGGGAGCCGTTGCGGGCGATGCGGCCGAGCGTGCACAGGGCGCGGCCGCAGCCGTCCTGGTCGCCGGTGGCGGTGTAGCCGGCCAGGGCGCGTTCGGCGTCGCGCTGGGCGTCGTCGGGGAGCCGCAGCAGGTCGTAGATCTCGGCCAGGCAGAGCAGGGTCTCGGCCTCGGCGTGCTCGTCGCCCAGCTCGTGGCAGATGGACAGCGCCTCCAGGCCCTCCGACAGGGCGGCGTTGGGCTCGCCGAGGTTCCGCCGCACGCGGGCCAGGATGATCAGGCTGCGGGCGGTGCCGCGGCGGTCGCCGAGCTCCTCGCGTACGTCGAGGGCCTGGCCGGCGTACTGCAGGGCCAGCTCGTGCCGCTCCTGGGACAGGTGGACCCGGGAGAGGGTGTGCAGGCAGGTCGCGACGCCGTTCCGGTCGCCGATCTCCCGGTAGAGGTCGAGGGCCTCGCCGGCGCATTTCAGCGCCTCCTCGCTGTTGCCCGTGATGCCGTGCACCTCGGCCAACTCGTTGAGGGCGCGGGCGCGGCCGTCGGCGTCGCCGAGCACGGCGTAGTCGGCCAGCGCCTCCCCGAAGAACCTGGCCGCCAGCGTCGAGGGCCCGATGTCCCGGTGGATGGAGCCCAGGTTGCCGCGCATGAGCGCGATCGCCCGGCGGTTGCCCACCTGCATGGCCGAGGTCAGCCCGGCCTGCTGGATCTCCAGGTTGTTCTCGTAGAAGCGCAGCCGCCGGAACGGCGCGAACACCGCCTCGGCCAGCCGCCAGGCCATCCCGTACGCGCCGCTCTCCTCGGCCAGCCGTACGGCCGACACCAGCGAGCGGCGCTCGGCCTCGAACCACTCGCGCGGCGTGTCCGGGTCGGTCGCGACCGTCATGTAGTGGTCGAGCAGCCGTGCCCTGGCTTCCCGCACGCCGGCCTCGGCGTGCCGGCCGAGTTCCCTGGCCAGCCGCTTGACCAGGTCGTGCACCCGGTAGCGCGGCCCCGGCAGCGGCTCCACCAGGTACGCCCGGTGCAGCCCCTCCACCGCCGCGACGGCCTCGCCGACCGGCACGCCGAGCGCGGCGGCGAGCACCTCCGGGGTGAAGTCCCGCCCGGGCAGCAGCCCGACGTGCCGGAACGCCCGCCGCTGCCCCGGCGTCAGCGACTCGTACGCCAGGTCGAGCGCCGACCGGAACGCCTCCTCGGGGTCGCCGAGCAGCAGCCGGTCGGGTTTCCGCAGCTCCTCGACCCGGGCCCGCACGCTCATGCCGGGGTTCTCGGCCAGCTTGGCCGCCGAGATCCGCAGCGCGAACGGATGGTACGAGCACACCCGCGCCAGCTCGGCGAGCGCGTCCCGGTCGGCGACCCGCGGCGAGGCATCCCCGAGCACGGCCACCAGCAGAGCCACCGCGTTGCCCGGGTCGAGCACCGGCAGGTCCATGAGGTCGGCGTGCCCGGTCGCGCGCAGCGGCGCCATGCGCTTGCGGCTGGTCACCAGCACCACGCAGTCCTTGCCGCCGGGCAGCAGCGGCCGTACCTGGGCCGGGTCGGCGGCGTTGTCGAGGATGAGCAGCAGCCGCCGCCCGGCGATCCGGCTGCGGTAGAGGAGCATCAGCTCGGCCTCGTCGTTGGCCGGCTCGCCGACGCCGAGGGAGCGCAGGATCTGTCCCAGCGCCTCGACGGCGGTCATCGGCGGCTGGCTCGGCGACTGGCCGCGCAGGTCGATGACGATCTGCCCGTCGGGGAAGCGGTCGGCGTGCAGGTGACCCCCAGTGGGTCACCAGCGCGGTCTTGCCGACGCCGGGGAGGCCCTGCACGACCATGGTGTTCGTCCGGCGGGGGCGATCCAGCCAGGCGGTGAGCAGGTCGAGGCTCTGCTGCCGGCCGGTGAAGTCGGACACCTCGGCGGGCAGTTGGCGGGGCCTCGGCAGCTCGCCGACCGGCAGCGGCTCCGTGCGGGCGCCGGGCCGGGTGAGGAACGGCGTGACGCGGCCGGTCCACGGGGCCGACAGGTGCTCCCAGTCGCCGGCCGCGGCCCGTAACGCGGCCGGGTCCTCGATGCGCAGCCGCCGGTAGCCGGGGCGTACCAGCCAGCCGCGCCTGGCCCACTGCTGGAGCTGGCGCTGCACCACGTCGGGGGAGCTGCCGACCAGGTCGGCCAGGGTCTCGGTGGTCAGCGGGGGCGCCGACTCCGAGGCGAGACCGTACCGCTCGTCGAGATGCAGCAGCCACACCGCGAGGCGGGCGGCGACGGGGGCGCGGGCCAGCGCCTCGTGGCGGCGGGCGGCCATGTTCCTGGCGAACAGCTCCTGCACCAGCGCGGTCGCCACGGCGGGGTGGCCGGCCGCGTGCTCGCGCAGCCGCCGCAGGTCGACGGGCCAGGCCCGCAGCTCGGTCAGCGCGTCGACCCGGACCCGGTCGCTGGGGCTCCAGAACGCCAGCTCGCCGACGAGGTCGCCGTCGCCGCGCAGGTCGTGGACGTTTTCGCGGTCACCGGCCGGGGTGTACTCGCGGGCGTAGCCGTAGTCGATGACGTAGACGAAGGTGGCGGCCCGCAACGGCGAGCACATCGTCTCGTTACGCCGGAACACGTGAGGACGGACGCCCTCGTCCACCAATGACCTGAACGAACCCACCCCTGAACCACCAATCGACGACGGCGGTGCGTTGACGGGGCCTGGTCACCAATGTGGCATACCGGCGGGTGTCTCTGTCAATCGGTCAGACGTTGGCGGTGTCGGCCCGGTCGGGGACGAAGCGGTAGCCGACGTTGCGGACCGTTCCGATGAGGGACTCGTATTCGGTGCCGAGCTTGGCGCGCAGCCGCCGGACGTGGACGTCGACCGTGCGGGTGCCGCCGAAGTAGTCGTAGCCCCAGACCTCCTGCAGCAGCTGGGCGCGGGTGAAGACCCGGCCGGGGTGCTGGGCGAGGTATTTGAGCAGCTCGAACTCCTTGAACGTGAGGTCGAGCACCCGGCCCCGCAGCCGCGCTGTGTAGGTGGCCTCGTCGATGGACAGGTCGCCGCTGCGGATCTCGTCGGGCACGTCTTCGGAGGCGGCCTGGGAGATGCGGCCGATCGCCATGCGCAGCCGCGCCTCGACCTCGGCCGGCCCCGCGCTGTCGAGCAGCACGTCGTCGACGCCCCACTCGGCGGTCATCGCGGCCAGCCCGCCCTCGGTGACGATCACCAGCAGCGGGCAGTCGATGCCGGTCGTGCGGATCAGCCGGCACAGGCTCTTGGCCTGCACGAGCTCCTTGCGCGCGTCGACGATCACGGCGTCGGCGGGCGGCGCGTCGATCAGCGCCGACGCCTCCGCCGGCGCGACCCGGACCGAGTGGAGCAGCAGCCCCAGCGCCGGAAGCACCTCGGCGGAGGGCTCCAAGGCGTTGGTCAGCAGGAGCAGGTTGCTCATCACGGCCTCCTCAAACGCGCAAGGACCCGGAGGCTACGTCGCCCAGGTCCTGTGAGTGAGGATATCCCACGGGTTAGTCGCGTCCATTGCGCCTCCGGCAGGTGAACAGCGCGTCTCCGGAAACATCATCGTTAAGGGCGACGCACAATGGAGAACGGAAGATTGTGAGGTCGGCATGGCCACGGGAAAAGTGCGGTATTGGGCGGCGGCCAAGGATGCCGCGGGGGTCGCCGAAGAAACGTTCCAAGCGGTTACGCTTGGCGAACTCATGACCAAAGTCACACAAAATCGTGCAGAACTCGCGCGGGTGGTGCTCCGCTGCTCCTTCCTCGTGGACGGCTCCCCGGTCGGGAAACGGCCCCATGACGAGGTCGTTCTCGCCGACGGCGCGACCGTCGAGGTGCTGCCGCCGTTCGCGGGCGGATGATCGGGGAAGGAATGGATAGGCTCTTCCCCCGCCTCAGACTGGGAGCCCCATGCGGAAGCTGATCGTTTTCCTGATCGTGCTGATCGTTCTCCTTGTCGCCGTCGACCGGGTCGCCGCGGCCGGAGTCGAACGCGACCTGGCCAACCGCATCGCCGCCTCCGCCGACCTCGAGACCAAGCCGACCGTGACAATCGAGGGCATTCCCTTTCTCACTCAGGCACTCTCCGGCCACTATCCGGAGGTACGGTTCGATCTCGGCACGTTCTCCTACGGCGGCGTGCCGGTCAGGAATCTGCGGGGCGCCGCGTACGACGTGACCGCCCCCCTGGCCGACGTCCTGCAGAACAGACCCACCGCCAAGGCCGGCCGCGTGACCATCTCCGGCACGCTGACCAGGGCCACGATCGACAGGTACGCCCCCGAGGGCGTCAAGATCGGCGGGAACGGGTCGCGGCTCACGGCGTCGGGCGAGGTCACGCTGGGGGTGAACAAGGTGCGGTTCGACGCCGAGATGCGGGTCGAGGTGGCCGACGGCGGCATCCGGCTGCGGGCCGAGAAGATCAGGGGCGTGCCGGTGCCCGGCCAGCTGGGCGACCTGGTCTCCTACACGATCCCGTTCAAGGGGGAGCTGCCGTTCGACGTGAAGGTGACCGGGGTCAGGAGCGTGGCCGAAGGATTGGAGCTCTCGGCCGAGGCGTCGGACGTGCCGATCCGTGGATGAGGGTGAACCGGGCCGCCGGACCGTACGTGATGAGGATGTGAGCACAGCGGGCACCGCCGACGAGGAACTCGTGAAGACCCTCTTCGACGAGCACGCTGGGCCGCTCTACGGATACGTGCTGCGACTGACCGGTGACTCCGGACGGGCGGAGGATGTCGTGCAGGAGACGCTGCTGCGGGCCTGGCGGCACCCCGACGCGCTCTCCGGCCGGCCGATCCGCGCCTGGTTGTTCACGGTGGCCCGCAACCTCGTCGTCGACCAGCACCGCGCCAAGAAGGCCCGGCCGCAGGAGACCGGCGACGAGGCCCTCGCGGTCCTGCCCGCCGAGGACGAACTGGAGCGCGCGGTCGAGTCGTGGGCGGTGGCCGAGGCGCTGGCCGCACTGCGGCCGGAGCACCGGGAGGTGCTCATGGAGGTCTACTATCGGGGACGATCGGTGAAGGAGGCGTCGGCGACGCTGGGCATTCCACCGGGCACGGTCAAGTCGCGCACCTACTACGCGCTGCGCGCGCTCAAGCTCGCTCTGGAAGAGCGGGGGCTGGCGCCATGACCACGTGCGAGGACGTACGCCTGGCCCTGGGCGCGCACGCCCTGGGCGCGCTCGACCCCGACGAGGCGGTCGAGATCGACACCCACCTGGCCACCTGCGAGGTGTGCGGGGCCGAACTGCTGGAGCTGGAGGGCGTGACCGCGTTCCTCGGCAAGGTGTCCGAGCGTGACGTCGAGCTGGTGGCCAGCCCGCCGCGTCAGGTGCTCGACCGGCTGCTCAACGCCCGCGCCAAGCGCACCAGGCGGGGCCGGCTGCTGCTGCTCGCCGCCGCCTCGGTCGCGGTGCTGGCGGTGGGCGGCACGGTGTGGTCGGCCATCCACGACAACCGCGCCGAGACGTCGGCGGCGGCCCCCTTGGCCGACTCCGCGTCGGCGCCCGCGTCGGCGCAGCCCAGGCTGGCCGAGAAGAGCGAGCCGTTCGCCGCGCAGCAGGACGCGATGCCCACTCCTACAACGAGCGGGACCGCGCGGCAGCGGGCGATCGCCGGGCCCGAGTTCTCCGGCGACAACAAGATCCTGGGCTACCACGCGGTGATCATGGCCTGGCCCGTCGACGGCGGCACCGAGCTCGGCGTGCTGCTCGACGGCGTGCCGGCCGGCACGAGCTGCCGCCTGGTCGTCGTCGCGGGCAACGGCCGGCGCGACGTCACCGAGGGCTGGGTCATCGGCGACAACGAGTACCGGGACAAGGCCGCGTTCAAGACCACGACCAGGCTGCCGACGAGGGACATCGTCAGGTTCGACGTGGTGAACAAGGCGGGCGAGGTGCTCGTCCGGATCGACGTGACCGGTAAGTAGGGCCGCCGCCGCGCACCCCGAGCTGTCTCAAGAATTGTCTCACTAACCGGACGAGATGTGACAGATGACGAGACGCCGAGTAGTGTCGTCGGCATGTACCCATCGACAGAGCTGCTCACGAAGCGGCGGGCGGTCGACTTCTGCCGCGTCGCCACCGCGCTCTGTCGCGCTGCCTGAGGACGATCCGGCGGACCTCTAGTCCGCTCCGACATCGAGCCTTCAGGGAGCATCCCACGATGCTGACCGACGTCAGAGCGCCGCGCCCGCGCGCGGCAGTCACGTCCCCGGTGCCCCTGCCGGTAACGGGGCAGTTCCGGATGCTCTTGTCGAAGTTCCTCAACGCAGCCTCGGGATCCGCTCTTGGCTGCGACACGTACCCGCCTACTCGCCGTCTACAGCCCGCCGCCAATCTGGAGGTTTCCCAATGAGCCGCTCCGCCGCCCTGGTGGACGCCGACTGGGTCGAGGCCAACCTCGACACCCCTGGCATCGTCATCGTCGAGGTCGACGAGGATGTCAGCGCCTACGACAAGGGCCACATCCGTGGCGCCGTGAAGATCGACTGGCGGCAGGACCTGCAAGACCCGGTGCGCCGCGACTTCGTGGACAAGACCGGTTTCGAGGCTCTGCTGTCCGACCGCGGCATCTCCAACGACGACACCGTCGTGCTCTACGGCGGCAACAACAACTGGTTCGCCGCGTACGCCTACTGGTACTTCAAGCTCTACGGCCACGCCGACGTCAAGCTGCTCGACGGCGGGCGCAAGAAGTGGGAGCTCGACTCCCGCGAGCTGGTGAAGGACGTGCCGCAGCGGCCCGGCACCCAGTACGTCGCCCAGGACCAGAACACCGCGATCCGCGCCTTCCGCGACGACGTGGTGGGCGCGATCGGCAAGCTCAACCTCGTCGACGTGCGCTCGCCCGACGAGTTCACCGGCAAGCTGCTCGCCCCCGCCCACCTGCCGCAGGAGCAGGCGCAGCGGGCCGGCCACGTGCCCACGGCGCGCAACATCCCGTGGTCCAAGGCGGCCAACGACGACGGCACGTTCAAGGCCGACGACGATCTGCGCTCCCTCTACCAGGAGGCCGGCGTCGACTTCGGCAAGGACACCATCGCCTACTGCCGCATCGGCGAGCGGTCGGCGCACACCTGGTTCGTGCTCCACGAGCTGCTGGAGCAGGACAACGTGAAGAACTACGACGGATCGTGGACCGAGTACGGCTCGCTCGTGGGCGTGCCGATCGAGTTGGGGGAGGCCCGCTGATGACCGCGCAGGGTTGCGGAGCGCCGGAGCAGACCATCGCGCTGCCGGCCGGCATCGACCTGGCCAACCAGGCCGTCATCCAGGGTGTGGTGACGGGCGCCAGCACCGCGTACGCGCGGCTGCTCGACCACTCCGGCGAGTTCACCGGGGAGGTCGTCGTCTCCGACGACGGCGTCTTCCGCTTCTTCGCCGCGCCCGGCGACTGGACCGTCCGCATCATCGCGGGCGGCGGCGTCACCAGGGACGTCCAGGTGGAGGCCAGGCTGGGCGAGGTCGCCCAGCTCGCCGTCGCCGTCTGAGCACGCACGCGTTCCAGGCCCGCGTCCGGTTCTTCCGGGCGCGGGCCTCGCGCGTCCCGGCCGCCGCGTCAGGGTTCGGTCGGCTGGCGCATCAGCCGCGTCAGGGCTTGGTCGGGTAGCGCATCAGCAGCGTGGCGCGGACGATGTCGGGGCCGTGTGCCCGGTAGCCGTGGGGCACGTCGGAGCTCCAGGAGATGTGGTCGCCGGGCCCGGCGGTCAGCGGCTCCTGGATCGGGCCGGCGCTCAGCGTGCCGCTGAAGACCGTGACGTGCTCGGTCACGCCCTCGTGGTGGGCGGGCGAGGTCTGGGTGAGGCCGGGCGGGACGCGTACGCGGTAGAGCTCGTAGGTGACCTGGTCGTCCTCGAAGACCTCCAGCAGCTCGGCCTCCATGGCCGTGCCGCGCATGATCTGCGGCTCGGGCGGCGGGTCGAGGATGGCCCCGATCGGCACCCCGAGCTGCGCGGTGATGGCCCAGAGCGTTTCGAGCGTCGGGTTGCGGGTGCCGGTCTCGACCCCGGACAGGGTGGCCTTGCCGATGCCCGCGCGCTTGGCGAGCTCCGACAGCGACACGCCGCGCGCCTGGCGCAACCGCCGCAACCGATCTCCTACCACGCGCGGATCGGTGTCGAATGCTGGCAGCGGCTCCATACCAGCCATGTTGCCGCACGGGCCGCGGATCCGCGGCTGCCGCCGCCCCCTGATAATCCTTCTGTCACTGCCCGGCGACCCCCCGGGTGCTGTCGGGCGGGCGGGGGCGGGCCGGGCGGGGGCGGGAAGGGGCGGCGTACGGCGGGGATCGGCTGGGTGGCGCCGCCGACCGGCTCGCGGGGCGCGGGAGGCCAGACCTGCTGGTCGCCGTGGGCCTGCCGGGGACGCCCTGGGACGGGCGGGGTCGGCGGCCCGCCACGGCCTGGGGGCGTGGGTGGCGGCGGCAGGCCCGGCGGCGGTGGGGGGTTCTCCCGAGGGCGCTGGTGGTCTTTCGGGGCGAACCAGTCGCGTTCGTCGTTCGTGCTCATGCGGCGGTCACTTCTCGACGACGGAGTAGACGTCCTGCGGCGAGGCGGCCAGCTTGCGCGCCGTCTCCTCGTCCAGCCCGAGGTCGATCTCGGCCTCCGGCGCGTAGCTCTCCAGCAGCACCCCGGTCGGCGAGGGCAGGGAGAACACGACGTGCGCCCCGGCCAGCGCGGACGCCGGCACCTCGAAGACGAACCGGCCGCTGACCCAGATGTCGGGCTGCACCCACGTGTTCGCCAGCGTCACGGCGCGGTCGACGCGGTCGGTGGCGTCGAACCTCTTCCCGTCCCCGGCACCCGGCGTCTCGGCTTGCCGCTGCCGCCGGAGGGTTCCGTCATGAAAATGGATGGTAGTCGGTAACGCTTGTCCCATCTGCCGCATTCCTCCCGTCGGACGGGCCGATTTGCCGAGAACCCTGCCGCAGCGGGGGTTCTAGCTCATACGCTGGCACGGAGCGGAAAGGGCTGGCCCCTACATCGACATATCGCGGCCGGAGGGTCACGTGACGGACGTGCATCCCGAGCATGCCCAGCTGCAGGCGGACCGCATCTACCTCGGCTGGCAGTACATCCTGCTGCACCCCGACCCCGGCCCCCCGCCGAAACGCCCCTCGCCGGTCGCCGAGCCGCCACCCGCGGGGCCCGATCCGGCCGACACCGAGCTGATGCGCCGCGAGCGCCTCCAGGAGGACATGCTCAACCGGCCGGTACGCCTCTTCCGGCTGTTCATGCTGGTGCTGAGCGTGCTGATCGCGGCCGTGGCCGTCGCCGGCCACCTCACCTGGCCGTTCGCGCTGGTGGGGCTGGTCGCGGCCGGCGGCGTGGCGGCCATCTGCAGCTACGCGCTGCGCCAGGGCGACCGGGCGGTGAAATACCGGGTGCTGGAGCAGCGGGCCAGGGACCAGCGGCAACGCCAGGAGCGGGACAAAGAGCTGTTCAAGGCGCAGGAGGAGCACGCCAGGCGATACCGCGAGTGGCAGGAGTCGAAGGACCGCCACGACCGGCAGCTCAACTGGTACGCCGTCGCCGTCCCGCACGACATCGACCGCATCGACGTCGCCGGCGGCACGCTGCCCGGCTGGTCGGCGCTGGTCACCCTGATCGGCGCCACCCGCCTCTACAGCGGCGGCCACCTGACCGTGCTCGACCTGTCCGAGGGCGCGATCGCGAAAGACCTCGTCGAACTGGCCCGCAAGGGCGGCGACGACCCGCTGGTGTGGGTGCTGCCGGTCGACCTGCCCAAGCTCGACCTGGGCGCCACGCTGAAGCCCGAGGCGTTCGCGGACGTGCTGGCGCACGTGGTCAGCGTGAGCGAGGAGCACCACACGACGCGCGACCTCAGCTTCGACAACGCGATCCTGGAGCGGGTGCTGGAGGTGCTCGGCGAGAACGCCACGATCAGCCAGGTCACCGCGGCGCTGCGGGCGCTGGCGCAGGTCGGCGACCCGCGCGACGACCTGCGGTTCGGACTGATCACCGCCACCCAGCTCGAACGCATCGGCACCCTCTTCGGCCGCGGCGTGAGCGACCGCGTGGTGATCGAGCGGGCCTGGGCGCTGGAGTCGCAGTTACGCAAGCTGGAGACCCTCGGCACGCAGGCCGTGCGCCTGCCGCCCGCGCGGCTG
>DASUCK010000309.1:0-4382 GCA_036276095.1 Nonomuraea sp.
CGTGGCGGGCACGTCGCGCAGCACCCCGCCGAGCGAGCGGCGCGCGTGGGGCGGCTCGGGCAGCGCGATCAGCACCACCACCAGCAGGAGGCCCGCCGCCACCGCGCCGACCAGGGACGGCGCCGCCAGCGGGAACATCAGCTCCGGCGGCACCACGAGCGGCAGGGCGCCCCCGGCCAGCACGCCGACGCACAGCGACACCGCCTCCACGGCCCCGCCGCGGGCCAGCCCCGGCTTGAGGTCGGCGTCGTGGCCCTCGATCCGGTGGAGGGTGTCGACGTACCAGGACGTGGCCGGGCCGCTGGACAGCGCCCTGGCCACGCCCTTGAGCACGCCGCTGACCAGGAACATCCAGAACGTCGTGGACACGCTGATCAGCACCAGCCCGGCGGTCAGGAACGCGGCCGAGGCGGCCAGCACCACGCGCCGCCCCACGACGTCGGCCAGCCCGCCGGTGGGCAGCTCCAGCGACACGGTCACGAGGGAGAACGCGGTCACCGCCAGCCCGACCTGGGCCAGGCTCAGCCCGCGCTCGGTCATCAGCAGCACCTGGGAGGCCATCATCAGCCCCAGCGGCAGCCAGGTCAGGAAGCAGACGAGCACGTAGCGGCGTAACGCGGAACGGGCGGTCATCGGCCCTCCTCGGGCGGCCGGGGGACGGCGCCCAGCCAGACGCTGACCTTCCTGGCCCCCGGGTCGCCGGCGTGGCGGGCGGCCACGTCGCGCAGCAGTTCCTCGGCCCGCTCCTTGAACTCGCGGAGCGCGGCGGGGGGCAGCGTGAGGAGGTGGTCGCTCATCCCCGACACCTCCACCCACTCCTTGGGCCAGTCGGCGAGGTCGAACGCCTCCATCACCCGCCCGACCATCTCCACCTGCCGCAGGTGCATGATCCGCACGGCTTCGCGCCCCTCGGCGGTGGCGGCCATCTCGGCGGAGTCCCACGAGGTGTAGCGGTGGCGGGAGCGCCAGCGGCGCTCGCGGCCGTCGCGCCGCTCGGCGTCCTCCTCGATGAAGCCGTATTTGAACAACTCGCGCAGGTGGTAGCTGGTCGAGCCGGAGCTCTCGCCGACCTTGCGGCCGAGCTCGCTGGCGGTGGCCGGGCCGTCGGTGCGCAGCAGGCCGAGCAGGCGCACCCGGAGGGGGTGGGCGACCGCCTTCAGCACCTGCGGGTCGCTGATCTTGTACTGCTCCTCCATGCCGTCCACGGTAAACCACAAAGACAATTCTGCAAAGAGAATTTGGCGACCTGCGGGCTCGTAGACTGGGCGGGTGCTTGATGACATCTGGGTGGACGACGCCGTCCTCGACCTGCGTCCGGACTTCGCCGTGCTGATCATGACCGCCCACGGGCTGCGTAACGGGCCGAGCGACGACCGGTCCCGCGCCTGGCTGGCGGCGGCCTCCGAGTCGGAGGCGCAGGCCGAAAGGATCGACGCCTGGAAGGACGCCTACCGGGCCTTCGGGGCCAAGCCGCAGCGCACCAGGCCGTCCGTCGACGCCCTCACCCGCAGGCGGCCGCTGCCGGAGATCAACCAGGCGGTCGACGCGTACAACTCGATCAGCGTGAAGCACGCGCTGCCGATCGGCGGGGAAGACCTCGACCGCTACGCCGGCCCGCCGCGGCTGGTCAGGGCCGCCGGCGACGAGGCGTCAGAGGAGGCGCTCGGGCAGCCGGAGCCGGGCGAGGTGATCTGGCGCGACGACCTCGGCGTCACCTGCCGGCGCTGGAACTGGCGCCAGGTGGCGCGCACCCGGCTCACCGAGGAGACGACGACCGCGATCTTCCTGCTGGAGCGGCTGGAGCCGATGTCGCTGGAGGAATTGAAGGAGGCCGGCGAGGAACTTGCAGACCTTCTGTCCGAGTTGTCGCCAGATGTCCGCATTGCGAGCAGATTGCTGTCTGGTGGGAAATAAACCTCATGTCCCGGCGTTGATACCAAACAGTAATACTTGCCACACCACCCGGATTGGCAAGGGGGGTCGTGACCTCTTTGCGCGCTCCTGAGAGGATCGTTCGAGGCGGCACGGGGTCCCCGGCGCACGCTGCCGGTCCGGGCGAGTAGCCTTGGACAGGTTCTCTAACATCAACGCCGATCTGCGGAAGAGGGCGATTTCCGCCGTGTCGTCTGAGTCGTCGCGGACAAACCCGCTGGCAAGCTTTGGCCAAAACGAGTGGCTTGTCGACGAGCTGTACCAGAAGTACCTCCAAGACCCCGAGTCGGTCGACAAGGCTTGGTGGAACTTCTTCGCTGACTACAACCCTGATTACGGACCGGGCCGAACCCCGGTCAGGGAGGCGGCGAACGGCACAGTGACAGCCCCAGCCCCCTCCCCCGCACCCGCGGCGCCCAAGGCGCCTCCAACTGCCGAGAAGCCGAAGCAGCCTGCCGCCCCGGTGCCCAAGGGCGCCGAGGAGGTCAAGCTGCGCGGCGCCGCGGCCCGCACCGCGGCCAACATGGATCTGTCGCTGTCGGTCCCGACGGCCACCAGCGTGCGCGCGATCCCGGCCAAGCTGCTGATCGACAACCGCATCGTGATCAACAATCACCTCAAGCGCGGTCGCGGCGGCAAGGTCTCCTTCACCCACCTGATCGGTTTCGCGATCGTCAAGGCGCTGAAGGTCATGCCGGAGATGAACTACTCCTACGCGGAGGTCGACGGCAAGCCCACGCTGATCAAGCCGGAACACGTCGGGTTCGGGCTGGCGATCGACGTCCAGAAGAGCAACGGCGAGCGCCAGCTGCTCGTGCCCTCGATCAAGGGCGCGGAGGAGATGGACTTCCGCCAGTTCTGGATGGCGTACGAAGACGTCGTCCGCAAGGCCCGCGCGGGCAAGCTGGGCGTCGACGACTTCGCCGGCACCACGATCTCGCTGACCAACCCGGGCACCATCGGCACGGTCCACTCGGTGCCCCGCCTGATGCCCGGCCAGGGCACGATCATCGGCGTCGGCGCGATGGAATACCCGGCCGAATACCAGGGTGCCTCCCCCGACACGCTGTCGCGGCTGGCCGTCTCCAAGGTCATGACGCTGACCAGCACCTACGACCACCGCATCATCCAGGGCGCCCAGTCGGGCGATTTCCTGCGCCAGATCCACCGGCTGCTGCTCGGCGAAGACGGCTTCTACGACGAGATCTTCGAAGCGCTGCGCATCCCGTACGAGCCGGTGCGCTGGGTGCAGGACATCTCCGCCACCCACGACGACGACGTGGCCAAGTCCGCCCGCGTGATCGAGCTCATCCACGCCTACCGCGTGCGCGGCCACCTGATGGCCGAGACCGATCCGCTGGAGTACAAGCAGCGCAAGCACCCCGACCTCGACATCCAGTCCCACGGGCTCACGCTGTGGGACCTGGAGCGGGAGTTCGCCACCGGCGGCTTCGGCGGCAAGCCGCTGATGAAGCTGCGCGACATCCTGGGCGTGCTGCGCGACTCCTACTGCCGCACGGTCGGCATCGAGTACATGCACATCCAGAACCCCGAGGAGCGGGCCTGGATCCAGGCGCGGGTGGAGAAGCCGCACAAGTCGCCCGAGCGCGACGAGCAGCTCAACATCCTGTCGCGGCTCAACACCGCCGAGGCGTTCGAGACGTTCCTGCAGACGAAGTTCGTCGGCCAGAAGCGGTTCTCGCTGGAGGGCGGCGAGTCGCTGATCCCGCTGCTCGACTCGGTGATCAGCGACGCCGCCGACGAAGACCTCGACGAGGTCGTCATCGGCATGGCCCACCGCGGCCGCCTCAACGTGCTGGCCAACATCGTCGGCAAGTCCTACGCGCAGATCTTCGGCGAGTTCGAGGGCAACATCGACCCGCGCACCGCCCACGGCTCCGGCGACGTGAAGTACCACCTGGGCGCGACCGGCGAGTTCACCGCGCCGAGCGGCAACATGATCACCGCGTCCGTGGTCGCCAACCCCTCCCACCTGGAGGCGGTCGACCCGGTGCTGGAGGGCGTCGTCCGCGCCAAGCAGGACCTCATCGAGCGCGGCGAGGAGGGCTTCACCGTCCTGCCCGTGCTCATCCACGGCGACGCGGCCTTCGCCGGCCAGGGCGTCGTTGCCGAGACGCTCAACCTGTCGCAGCTGCGCGGCTACCGCACCGGCGGCACCGTCCACGTGGTGGTCAACAACCAGGTCGGCTTCACGACCTCGCCCGCCTCGTCCCGCTCGTCCGTCTACGCCACCGACGTGGCCCGGATGATCCAGGCCCCGATCTTCCACGTCAACGGCGACGACCCGGAGGCCGTGGACCCGGTCCTGGAGGGCGTCGCGCGCGCCAAGCAGGACATCATCAACAAGGGCGGCACGGACTTCACCGTCCTGCCGGTCGCCCTCCACGGCGACGCGGCCTTCGCGGGCCAGGGCGTGGTGGCCGAGACCC
>DASUCK010000310.1:0-19103 GCA_036276095.1 Nonomuraea sp.
ACGCCGTGCACGCATCCGCCGTCGACGCCGGCCACCGCCGTCGCCCCGTCGAGCACGACCAGCCACGACGGCCCGGCGATCACGAGGTCCTCGTTCGGCCGGCCGGAACCGGGACGCGTGGCACAGGACACGTCAGCGAACGCGCCCTCGGCGAACACAGGGTCAGCGGACATGACAGCGACTGTGCCACAGCCGCCGGCATGACGATGAACGCACCCGGCGCCTACCCGGTCACGCCTGGACGATCACCAGGTCGCGCGGCGTGTTGTTGAGCCGCTCGCCGCCGGTCTCGGTGCAGACCACGATGTCCTCGATGCGCGCGCCGTGCCGCCCGGGCAGGTAGATGCCGGGCTCGACGGAGAAGGCGTGCCCGGGCTCCAGCGGCTCGCCGTTGCCGGCCACGATGTACGGCTCCTCGTGCGTCTCGATCCCGATGCCGTGACCGGTGCGGTGGATGAAGCGGTCGGCGTAACCGGCTGCGGCGATGACCTCGCGGGCGGCGGCGTCGACGGACTCGCACGACACGCCAGGCCGCACCGCCGCGCACGCCGCCTCCTGCGCCTGCCGCAGCACCGCGTAGTAGGCGGCGAAGTCGGCCGGCGGCTCGCCCACGCTGTACGTGCGCGTGGAGTCGGAGCAGTAGCCGTTGGGGAGCTGGCCGCCGATGTCGACCACGACCGGCTCGCCGGCCTGGATCACCCGGTCGGAGACGTCGTGGTGGGGGCTGGCGCCGTGGGGGCCGGAGGCGACGATGACGAAGTCGACCGTGGCGTGGCCGGCGGCCAGGATGGCCTCGGCGATGTCGCGTCCCACCTCGCGTTCGGTGCGCCCGGCCCGCAGCAGCTCCGGCACCCGCCGGTGGACGGCGTCGATCGCCTCGCCGGCCGCGCGCAGCGCCGCCACCTCGGCCGGTGACTTGCGCATCCGCAGCTCCCGCAGCACGCTCCCGGCCAGCACCTGCTCGGCCCCCGGCAGCACGTCGCGGAACCGCAGCGACGACATCGCCCACATGCGGTCGGCCAACCCCACCCTGGCGACGTCGCCGAGCCGGGCCGCGGCCAGGACGTAGGGGTCGTCGGTTTCGTCCCACGCCACGAACTCCAGCCCGAGCCGGGAGGCGGGCGAGGCTTCCGCGGCGGGCAGCTCCAGCCGGGGCACCATCATGTACGGCTCGCCCGCCGCGGGCACCACCAGGCACGTCAGCCGTTCGAGCGGCTTGGCGTCGTAGCCGATCACGTAGCGCAGGTCGGGGCCGGGTGTGAGCAGCAGGGCGTCGAGCCCGCTCTTGGCGGTGGCCTCCTGGACGGCGGCCAGCCGGGACACGGGATACAGGTCTGAGGACGTCACAGGCCCAATCTACTCGCGCCCACGCCTCCTAAAATCCGTGAAAAGCTCTCACAACACGGCAACGGATCGCTACACTCCGTTCACCGACGAACACGTAGTGTGGGGACAATTGTCCAGATCCACTGCACTTTGAGAGCGAGATGATGGTCGACGTCATGGGCGCAGCCGCGACGGGGGCCGGTCTGCTCGGGCACGAGCCCGACGCCGAGATGCTCGCCGTACGCCTGGCGCACGCGCAGCGGCTCGGCAACATGGGCTGGGCGGAATGGCAGCTCCACACCGGCGAGACGATCTGGTCCGACCAGGTCTACACGATCTTCGGCCGCGACCCCGCGAAGGGCCCCATCCCCCTGACCCGGCTGGCCGAGCACGTCGAGCCCGGCGACGTCGCCACGCTCGACCGCCTCCTGTGGTCGGCGGTGCAAGGAGTCGAGCCGGTCCAGGCCGAGTTCCGCATCCGCCGCGGCGGCGAGCTGCGCGACCTGCGCGTGGTGCTGGAGCCGCTCGTGACCCCCGGCGGCCCCGTCGGCCTGCACGGCGTCATCCAGGACATCACCGGACGCCGCCGCGCCGAGCGCATGATGTCGGAGTCGCGCCGCCAGCTCCTTGAGGCGCGCGAGCAGGCCGCCGAGGAACGCCACGTCATGCTGGCGCTGCGCGAGGCGATCCTGCCCGACCCGGCCTGCTGCCCCGGCCTGCCCCACACCAGGATCGCGATCAGGTACGTGCCCGCCGAGAAGACCGCGAACCTGGGCGGCGACTGGTTCGAGGCCGCCCCCGCCCCCGACGGCCGCCTCCTGCTGGCCGTCGGCGACGTCTCCGGCCACGGCCTGCCCGCGATCGCCCACATGGGCCGCCTCCGCCACGCCCTCCTCGGCCTGGCCATGACCGGCGGCCCCGCCAACCGCCTGCTCGACTGGCTCAACGAGCTGGTCCTGCACCAGCTCAAGGACATCACCGCCACCGCGATCATCGGACATTTCGACCCCGAGACGCGGGTGCTGGCCTGGAGCCAGGCCGGCCACCTGGCGCCCATCCTGGTACGCGACGGGGTCGCCAGCCGGCTCGACCCGCCCAAGGGCGTGCTGCTGGGCGCGGCGGCGGGGCGGCCGTACGAGCTGGCCGTCACCCGGCTGCGCCCCGGCGACCTGCTGCTCATGTTCACCGACGGCCTGGTCGAGCGCCGCACCCGCGACATCGACGTCGGCCTCGACCTGGCCCTCGCCGCCGCCCGCGACGTGCCGGCCGGCGACCTGGAGGCGGGGCTCGACCGGCTGCTGTCCGACATCGGCGGCCCCAACCCGGAGGACGACGCCTGCCTGCTGGGGGTGGGCATACTGGGACCGGAGCAACAAACCGGATTCGAGGGCGGCAGCTCCGCGTGACCCACGAGGACCCGCCCGGGGAGTGCGACCATAGACACGTGCTGATGCTTCTGGACACCCCGTCCCTCTACTTCCGCGCCTTCTTCGGCGTGCCGGAGTCGATCAAGGCTCCCGACGGCTCGCCGATCAACGCGGTGCGCGGCCTCATCGACATGATCGCCACCCTGGTGCGCGTCCACTCCCCCACCGAACTGGCGGCCACCATGGACGCCGACTGGCGGCCCGCCTTCCGCGTGGCGGCGATCCCCACGTACAAAGCGCACCGGGTCGCCCACGGCGACGTCGAGGTGGTGCCCGAGGCGCTGGTGCCGCAGATCGCCGTCATCCAGCGGGTGCTCGACGCGCTCGGCATCGCCCGCCTGGAGTCGCCCGGCTACGAAGCCGACGACGTCATCGGCACGCTCACCCACCGGGCGGCCGGCGCGGTCGACATCGTGACCGGCGACCGCGACCTGTTCCAGCTGGTCGACGACTCCCGCCCGGTCCGCGTCCTCTACACCGTCCGCGGCATCCGCAACCTGCAGATCGTTGACGAGGCCTTCGTCGCCGCCAAATACGGCATCCCCGGCCGCGCCTACGCCGACTTCGCCACGCTGCGCGGCGACCCCAGCGACGGCCTGCCGGGCGTGCCGGGCGTGGGCGAGAAGAGCGCCGCGGCGCTCATCACCCGGTTCGGCTCGCTGCAGGCCATGCTGGCGGCCCTCGACGCGGGCGACCTCGACGGCTTCCCCGCCGGCGCCCGCACCAAGCTGGCCGCCGCCCGCGACTACCTCAGCGCCGCCCCGGCCGTGGTCAAGGTGGCCCACGACGCGCCGCTCCCGGCCGCCGACCTGAGCCTGCCGGGCAAACCGCGCGACCCCGAGGCGCTGGTGGCCCTGGCCGACACGTACGGCCTCGACGGCCCGCTCAACCGCCTGCTCGACGCGCTACGAGGCTAGCGCGGCCCGGATCGCCTCCTGGGCGGCGTCGCGCAGGCGGGCGTGCACGAGCACGTTGTCCTCCCGGTCGGTCCGCACCTCGACCACCCGCGGCCCCTCGCCGCGCAGCGCCTTCGGCAGCTCCGACACGTCCCCCACCAGCGTGTACGGCGTCCCGGTCGCCGCCGCGACGTGCCCGAGGTCGACGCCGTGCGGGGTGCCGAACACCCGCTCGAACGGGTCGCGCACCGCCGCCTGCGGCAGCAGGGAGAAGATGCCGCCTCCGTCGTTGTTGACCACCACCAGGCACAGGTCGGGCCGCGGTTCGCGGGGCCCGAGGATCAGGCCGTTCTGGTCGTGCAGGAACGACAGGTCGCCCAGCAGCGCGAACGCCGGCCCGTTGTGCGCCAGCGCGGCTCCCATCGCGGTCGAGACCAGCCCGTCGATGCCGGAAGCGCCCCGGTTGGCCATCACCCGGATGCCGCGCCGCGGCCGCATCGCCTGGTCGAGGTCGCGGATCGGCATGGAGGAGCCGCAGAACAGCAGCGACCCGTTCGGCAGGGCGTCGACGAGGTCGCGGGCCAGGCGCGGCTCGCTGGTGCCCGAGGCGTCGAGCACCTCGTCCAGCGCCGTGCGGGCGGCGAGGTCGGCGTGCCGCCAGGCGTGCAGCCAGGTGTCGTCGCCGGCCGCGACCGGGATCTCCACCGCCTGCGCCACCTGGGTGGCCGACCGGGTCGGGTCGGGCCACCGGTCGAGGCCGGGCGCGACCACGATGTGCTCGCCGGCGCGCGGCAGCCACGACAGCAGCGGCCGGGACAGGCCGGGGCGGCCGAGTGTGACGACCACGTCGGGGCGGTGGGCGTCGGCGAACTCGGGCATGCCGAGGAGGTAGTGGTAGGTGGAGACGGCGTGGTCGCCGTAGCGGGCGCCGCCGTGCGGCTCCGACAGCACCGGCCAGCCCGCCATGCCGGCGGCGGCGACGTAGCGGCGCACGTTGGGGGCGCCGTCGCCCACGACGAGCACGCCGCGCCGGGTGGGCGGGATGTGCAGGGCGGCCGGCGGCGGCGCGACCCGGGCGCGCACCCAGGGGCCGGCTGCGCCGTTGTCGAGGGGCTCGCACCAGCCGGCCTCGCCGTCGGGGATCAGCGGCTCCCGGAAGGCCAGGTTGAGGTGGACGGGGCCGGGGTCGGCCGGCCCGGCGGCGCGCTGGTAGGCGCGGCAGGCCACCGACCGCCAGTAGGCCACCTGCCCGGGGCGGTTCTCCGGCACGCCGAGCTCGGCGAACCAGCGGGGCGCGGAGCCGTACAGGTTGAGCTGGTCGATGGTCTGGTTGGCGCCGGTGCCGCGCAGCTCGGGCGGGCGGTCGGCGGTGAGCACCAGCAGCGGCACGCCCGCCTCGGACGCCTCGACCACGGCCGGGTGGAAGTTGGCCGCCGCGGTGCCGGAGGAGCAGATCAGCGCGACCGGACGCTCGGCCCGCCTGGCCAGCCCGAGCGCCAGGTACGACGCCGACCGCTCGTCGATGCGCACGTGCAGACGCACCCGCGACTCGGCGTGCAGCGCCAGCGCCAGCGGGGCGGAGCGTGAGCCGGGCGCGAGCACCACGTCGGTCAGGCCGCAGCGCACCAGCTCGTCGACGAGCACCGTGGCGAGCGCGGTGGCGGGATTCAACGGGAGGCCTCCTGCATCCGGCGAAGCCACTGGGGAGATTCAATCTCAAATGCCGACAAATGCTGAAAATTCACCGAGGGCCGGCGGACCACCAGCTCGCCGCCCACCGGCACCAGCGAGTCGTCCACCACGTCGCCGGCAAGCAGCGACATCGTCCCCAGCCCGCACGCGTACGGCAGCGACGGCAGCGCCGCCGCCAGCGCCAGCCCCGCCGCCAGCCCCACGGACGTCTCCACCGCGCTGGACACCACGGCCGGCAGCCCGCACGCCTCCACCACCCGCAGCGCGTGACGCACGCCGCCGAGCGGCTGCACCTTGACCACCGCCACGTCGGCCGCCTCGGCCGCCCGCACCCGCAACGGGTCGTCGGCCCGCCGGATCGACTCGTCGGCGGCGATCGGCACGTCGCAGGCCCGCCGCACCGCGGCCAGCTCCTCCAGCGTGGCGCACGGCTGCTCGGCGTACTCCAGGTCGTACGTGTCCAGGCGCTTGAGCCGGCTCACGGCCTCCTCGACGCTCCACGCGCCGTTGGCGTCGACCCGCAGCCGCCCCGACGGCCCGAGCGCGTCACGCACGGCCTCCACCCTGGCCACGTCGTCGGCGAACGTCTGCCCCCGCTCGGCCACCTTGACCTTCGCCGTGCCGCAGCCGGACCGGCGGACGATCTCATGAGCCCGCTCGGCGTCGACGGCCGGCACCGTCGCGTTGACCGGCACCCGGTCGCGCACCGGCGCCGGCCAGCCCTCGAAGGCCGCCTCACGGGCGCAGGCCAGCCAGCGGGCGCACTCGCGCGGGCCGTACTCGGGGAACGGGGAGAACTCGCCCCATCCCGCCGGGCCGGGCAGCAGCACGCCCTCCCGGACGGTCTGCCCGCGAAACCGCGTGCGCATCGGGATCCGGAAGACCACCGGTGTGCCGGGAGCACGCGTCACGACCTCCCCGCCTCCCTGCGCCGCCGTCCGACCTGTCGCCACTAACCTTACGAGCATGTGGAGGAACCCGTCGCATCCGGACCGCCCGCTGCACGCCATCGTGCGGCCTCCCGGGCCCGCCCTGTTCGCCGCGATCCGCGACGCCCTCCACGGCGCTCCCGGTTCCCCGGCCGTCCTGCCCCTGCCGCCCGGCCCCCACTGCGACGCCGTGCTCGCGGCGCTGCGGCCCACCCACGTCAACGGCGTCCGCCGCGACGACGGCGCCGGCGTTCCCGGCGACGTGGCCGTCGTGATCGCCACCAGCGGCAGCACCGGCGCGCCCAAGGGCGTGATGCTGCCGGCCACCGCGCTGCGCGCCTCCGCGGCGGCCTCGCTGCGCCGCCTGGAGGCATCCAGGGGCGAGCGCTGGCTGTGCTGCCTGCCCGTGTCCCACGTCTCGGGCCTGCAGGTGCTGGTCCGCGCGCTGCTGTCGGAGAGCGAGCCGATCATCCACGAGCGCTTCGACCCGCACGCGGTGCTCGGCTCCGGCGCCGACCACGTGTCGCTGGTGCCGACCCAGCTCCACCGGCTCGTGGAGCTGGGGGCCGACCTGTCGGCATTCCGCACGATCCTGCTCGGCGGCGCCGCGCCCGGGCGCGACCTGGTGGAGCGGGCCCGAGACCTCGGCGCCCGGGTCGTGACGACGTACGGGATGAGCGAGACGTGCGGCGGTTGCGTGTACGACGGCCGGCCCCTTTACAATGTAGATCTCAAGATCGGCGCGGACGGCCTGATCCGCATCTCCGGCCCTGTGCTGTTCGCCGGCTACCGGTTCGGGGAGGCGGCCCCGTTCGACGGCGGCTGGTTCGTCACCGCCGACCTCGGCGAGCTGCGCGGCGGGCGGCTGCGCGTGCTGGGCCGGGCCGACGACGCCATCAACACCGGCGGCGAGAAGGTCGTGGCCGCCGCCGTGGCCGCCGTGCTCGCCGGGCATCCCGCCGTCGCCGACGTGGCGGTGATCGGCGTGCCCGATCCAGAGTGGGGCGAGGTCGTCACCGCGGTCGTCGTCCCGGCGGACCCCGACACGCCCCCGACGCTTGCCCAATTGCGGGCATACTCCCACGATAGGCTTCCTCCCCACGCCGCCCCGCGGGAGCTGCGCCTGGTCTCCAGGTTGCCGCTGCTCCCGAACGGCAAGACCGATTTCGTCCGCCTGAAGGCAGGAACCTGACGAGTTGCGGCTGCGTCATAGTGGGGAGAAGGAGGGAGCCTTCATGGACCAGACCCGCAGGATGTGGGCGTCCGTGGCCGTCGTCGGCGTCATCGTCGTGGCCGGCGCCTCGGTCGCGGCGGCCGCCTCGGCGGGCATGCTCGACAAGGCCGAGGAGACCAGAGCCGTGGTGGAGAGAGGCCCGTGGCCGGATCCGGAGCCCAGCCCCGAGACCACGGACGATGACGTCGTGGTGTCCGAAGAGGTCAATCCCGACCCGGGCAAAGTCCTCCAATACTGGACGGACGAGCGCATGGAGCATGCCGAGCCCATGCCCATGCCCGAGGTCACCACAGGGGAGATCATCGTGACCGAGTAAGACCCGCACGCGGGGGCGGCACGCCGTTCGGGCGATCCGCCCCTTTTCTGGCTTTTCGACCGCACGGGAACAAATGGCGGCGAATGGCGTTATTGATGATGGTGCGCCGTGCGGACAGCGAAGCCGCCCGCCACAACCCAGCCTGATCGCTTCCAACTCCGTACGGAGGAGGTGTCCTCATGCCCAGAACCGCCGTGGCGACCCCACCCGCGACTCTCGACCAGCTGATTGAACGAGGGCGTAACCAGGGTCACCTTTCTCTGGCGGAGCTGCGTGACGCGTTCGCCGCCGCCGGCATCAGCCCCTCGGAGGGGCGCACGATCCTGCGTGAACTGTCGGAGGCCGGCGTGAGCCTGGCCGCCGAGAACGAGCCGTCGCTCAGCAAGACCGCCCCCAAGAAGACCGCCGCCACCAAGACCGACACCAAGGCCACCGCTGAGAAGGCCGCCAAGAGCACCGGCAGGAGCACCGCCAAGAGCGCCCCGGCGAGGGGCGCAGCCGGCCGGGCCGCGACGCCGGAGACCACCGCGGAACAGGAGGAAGCTGCTCCGAAGAAGTCTCCGGCCTCGCGAGCGAAGGCTACCGGCCGCAAGGCCGCGAAGGCAAAAACCCCCACCTCGAACCCCGGGCACCACACAAGCACCGACGCCGTGAACGGCGTCGCCAAGGGCGTCGTCCCGCCGGAGCCGAAGCCCGAGCACGTCGAGGACGTGCCGGACGACGAGCTCACGCTCAGCGCCGAGGAGATCGAGAGCGAGCAGATCGACCTGGACGACACCCAGTCGGTGATGGGCGACTCGGTGCACACGTACCTGAAGTCCATCGGGCGCCGCACGCTGCTCACCGCCGCCCAGGAGGTCGAGCTGGCCCGGCGGATCGAGGCCGGCCTGTACGCCGAGTACAAGCTGGAGAGCGAGCCCGGCCTGCCCCTGGACGCCCGGGAGGACCTGCGCATGGTCGTCGAGGACGGCCGGCAGGCCAAGGACCACATGCTGGAGGCCAATCTCCGCCTGGTGGTGTCGGTGGCCAAGAAGTACACCGACCGCGGGATGTCACTCCTGGACGTCGTACAGGAGGGCAACCTGGGGCTGATCAGGGCGGTCGAGAAGTTCGACTACACCAAGGGCTTCAAGTTCTCCACGTACGCCATGTGGTGGATCAGGCAGGCCATCCAGCGCGGCTTCGCCGACTCGGCCCGCACGATCCGGCTGCCCGTGCACGTGCTGGAGATGCTCTCCAAGCTGTCGCGGATCGAGCGGGACATGCATCAGCGGCTGGGGCGCGAGCCCACCCCCGAGGAGCTGGCGGTCGAGCTGGACAGGACGCCGGACCAGATCGAGGAGCTGCTGCGCACGAGTCGCCAGCCGATCTCGCTCAACGCGACGATCGGCGAGGACGGCGAGACCACGATCGGCGACCTCATCGAGGACGTCGACTCGCCGGAGGCGTCGGAGATCGTCGACCGCCAGCTGCTGGGCGACCAGTTGCGGGGCGTGCTCGACAACCTGTCGCCGCGCGAGTCGAAGATCATGTCGCTGCGGTTCGGCCTGGTGGACGGCAAGCCGCACACGCTGGACGAGATCGGCAAGCACCTCGGGCTGACCCGGGAGCGGATCCGCCAGCTGGAGAAGGAGTCGCTCTCCAAGCTCCGCCACCCGAGCAACACCCGCCCCATGCTCGACTGGGCCAGCTGACTCCGCGGCCCCGGCCACCCTGCCGGGGCTTTTCCTGAACGTCAGGAGGGGGTCGGCGAGCGACCTGGAGGCGGGCCTCGCGCGCGGTCGGGCCGAGCCCGGCACGCAACAGCCGCGCGCAGTGGGCCCGGCTGGAGCAACCTCCCCGGCGCGCCACGTCGGCCGCCCCCGTCCGGGGGCGGGGCCGCGCGATCAACGGGTCACGACGGAAACGGCGAGATCACCACGTGGCAGGCACGGGGCGCGGGAGGCGGGGCATGCCCCACAGGCGGTTCTCCTCGCGCAACGTGCGCAGCCGGTCGACCTCGGCCGTCCACATCTTCCCCGCGGGGGTCGCCTTGGCCTTGCGGCGGGTGATGCGGTCGTCGTACGCCTTCACCCCGAAGGTGGCCCGCTGCCCCGCCTCGGCGGCCCGCAGCGCGTCGGTGAGCGCCCGGTCGAACGCCCGCGCCGCGCCCAGCAGCTCGATGTCGTCGACCGCGGCGGCCCGCAGCTCGCGCAGCGTCCGCTCGGCCTGCCGGGCCTTGTCGAGCAGCTCGGGATAGCTCTTGGAGATCTCCTGGTCCGCGTGGTAGCGGACCTCGGCCTCCCGGCTCACCCGCGGACGGAAAAACGCCATCGACCCTGCCCCTTCACCAGCCGGTACCCGTTCAACGGCCAAGAGTACGCCGTCCGGCGACACGACGGGAAATCACCCCCGCCCGGCGCCCTTTACATAGTAAGATGATCTTCATGCCCGCCAAGCGACCGCCCGTCCCCCTCTCCCGCGAGCGCATCATCGAGGCCGCGCTCCACATCGCCGACAGCCAGGGCCTGCGCCGGCTGACCATGCGCCGCCTCGGCGACGCGCTCCAGGTCGAGGCCATGGCCATCTACCACCACCTGCCCCGCGGCAAGGAGGCGCTGATGGACGCCCTGGCCGAGCACGTCACCTCCGTCCACGTCGAGCCGGGCCCGACCTGGCAGGAGACGGCCAGGGCGTGGTGCCGGGCGGAGCGCGAGCTGCTGCGCGAGCACCCGGGCGTGCTCGCGCTGGCGCTCACGAAACCGCCCAAGGGCGCCACGGCCGTGGCCGTCAGGGAGCAGACCGACCAGCTCGCCGAGGCCGGCCTGGCCAACGCGGCGGAGGCCGTACGCGCGCTGCGGGCCTTCGTGTTCGGCAGCGTGGCCGTCGAGGTGCAGCAGTCCGGCTGGGCCGATCCCGAGGTCGACGAGTGGGTCAGACGTGACGAACGGGCCGATCTGGACTTCGAGCGCGGACTCGACGCTCTTCTCAAGGGTTTGCAAACGTGATGCGCGTGTCGTGCTTGGCCGGTTATCCTGCATAAGGCACGCTGTGTCGAAGGTCACACGTCCGGGGGATCCTCCTGTAACAGCCCAAACGGGCTATGTCGGATTGTGTGAAGTACGTCGCAAACTTGCCAGTAGAACAACCCGAGCCGCTCCCGCCCTCAACGGGGGCATCCCACGAGATACCGGAGGCACGCCAATGTGCCCGCACGTCCCGGCCTGTCCGGATGCAGAGGCGCCTGATCGCGAGAAGGCACGCACTCTTGCCTGCCACCCTGAGCAGGGCTGGAGCCTGCTCTGCAACGGCGTCGTACTGTTCGAGGACACCGGGGAGCTTCTGCCCAGCGGCGCGGCCATCGAGCCCCATCGGCCGGTGGTCGGCGCGGCCTAGCCGCGATGCGGCCGCGTTTTCGGCCGCGATCCACACAATGATCTAGGCCACGGCGTAGTGACCGAGCCACTCCGCCACGATCTCGCCCACGCGGGCGGGGTCGCGCTTGAGGTCGTGTCCCTCTCCGGGAAGCACGACCAGCCGCGCCGCGTCCGCGGCGTCGGGGACCCCGAACGGATCGCGGTCCCCGTTGACGACCAGCACGTCCACTCCGGCCCCGCGTAGCTCCTCGGCCCTGGAACGCTCCGGCCTGCCCGGCGGATGCAGGGGGAAGGCCAATGCCACGACCGCGGCCGCCCCGACCGCCGTGGCCGTCCGGCAGGCCACCCGCGCACCGTTGCTCCGCCCGCCCTGCGCGATCGGCAGGCCCGGCCACCGCGCCCGCAGCTCCCCGACGACGGCCTCCCACGCTTCGTCCTGCCTGGCCGGCGCGCCCGGCGCCCGCGCCCCCGCCACCCGGAACGCCTGCGTCACCCGGGCCACGCTGAACCCGGCGTCGACCGCGGCGTCGCGGACGGCCACCAGATCGGGGGCGTCGACTCCCCCGGCCGCCCCGTGGGTCAGCACGAGCACCAGCCGCGGCTCGGCCGCCTCGTCGACGCGCACCAGCGCGGGCCCTCTCGGCGTCATGACCTCCACGGCAGCACCGTACCTTCGAACGAGGCGACCCTAGACCTCAGGGCTGATGACGGCGCGCCGCGGAACCGGGATGATGGTGCTCATGCACGACAAGCCCCCGCTCAGGGACGACCTGCAGGCCACGCTCGACGCCCGGCGCGAGCTCGGGCCCGACTACGAGGCCGCGCTCGTGGAGTCGTTCGTGGAGCGCCTCGACGCCACGATCGCCGCACGCATCCAGGCCGAGTCAGGCAGTCACGCAGCGAGCCCCTACGGCCCGCCCTACGCCGCGCCCCCGCCGCCGCCGCACAAGGCGAAGAACCCGGCGGCCACGATGATCCCGATCACGCTGGGCTCGATGGGCATCGGCATCCCGCTGACGGCGATCGCGGCGGGCAACGCGGGGCTGGTGGGGCTCACGATCTGCTGGATCGGGATCGTCCTCATCAACGTCGCCGCCGCAGGAGCGATCATGCGCCGCGGCTGACCCCGCGCCGCCCGCCGGGCAACCGACCCCCTCCGCGTAACGGCGCTGCCACGCTTCGCTCATGAGTCCCGCTGGTAGCGCAGGCGCACCTCGGCGGCCAGGGTCGCGTCCTCGTGCTCCAGCCCGTAGGACCAGACGCGGTCGGCGTCGTCCGGCCGTCCGCGCAGCGGCAGTGTGCGGGCCAGCAGCTCGATGGCCAGGGCGCTGGTCCGCGGGTCGGCTCCGCCACCCTCCACGGTCTCGGCGAACTCGGCGCAGGCCAGCTCCAGATGCGCGATGCCGAGCTGCACCCGCAGGCCGGGCACCTCGTCCTCGGGGGCCGCCTCCAGGGCCTCCAGCAGCACGTCAGCGGCCATTCCAGGCTCGCCGTGGTCCAGCAGCAGGGCGGCGAGCTCGCGGGCCGCGTGCGCCCGGACAGGGCCGTCCCCGGCGTCGATGGCGGCCCGCAGCTCGCTCTCGGCCTCTCCGGGGTCACCCGCCAGGCGAGCGAGCGCGAGGTGGGCGAGCGGGACGTACGCGGGCGTGCCGACGCCCAGCACGGCCTGCCAGGCGGCCCTGGCCTGCTCGTCGCGCCCCTCGCGCTCGAACCCCTCGGCGAGGTGGCAGGCGGCCTGGGCGGCGTACTCCGGGTGGCCGGTGGCCAGGGCGGCCCTGGCCGCGGCGCGGGCGCCGGCCACGTCGCCGCCCTCCTCCAGCACCACCGCCAGGCCCACGGCGGCCTGCGCGCGGTCGGCGCCCTCGGGGTCGGCGACGAGCCGGCGGAGGATGGCCGCGGCGCCGTCGAGGTCGCCGTCCTCGGCGAGGCGGCGGGCGGTGTCGAGAGGCGGGGCCTCCAGCTCTGAGGACGTCACGAGAGCTCCTTCCGGCGCCCTGGGTCCGGCATGGTCGCACCGAAGCCTAACGACTCCAGGCGATCATGTCTGCTCACTTGACGATGGCGGACTGGCTGACGCGCCCGCCTAGTCCTCGTAGGCCTCCAGCGGCGGGCAGGAGCAGACCAGGTTGCGGTCTCCGTACGCCTGGTCGATGCGCCGCACCGGCACCCAGTACTTGCCCTCGCGCAGCGACGGGACCGGGTAGGCGGCCTCGCTCCGCGGGTACGGGTGCGTCCAGTCGTCGGCGGTCACCGCCTCGGCGGTGTGGGGCGCGTTCCTGAGCGGGTTGTCGGTCTTGTCGTAGACGCCGGAGGCGACCTTGGCGATCTCGCCGCGAATGGCGATCATCGCGTCGACGAACCGGTCCAGCTCGCCGAGGTCCTCGCTCTCGGTCGGCTCGATCATCAGCGTGCCGGCCACCGGGAACGACATGGTGGGCGCGTGGAAGCCGTAGTCGATGAGCCGCTTGGCCACGTCGTCGACGGTGACGCCCGTCTCCTTGGTGATCTGCCGCAGGTCGACGATGCACTCGTGGGCGACCAGGCCGCCGCGCCCGGTGTAGAGCACCGGGTAGTGCGGGGCCAGGCGGCGGGCCAGGTAGTTGGCCGACAGGATGGCCTGCTCGGTGGCCGCCGTGAGGCCGTCGGCGCCCATCATCCTGATGTACGCCCACGAGATCGGCAGGATGCCCGCCGACCCGTGCGGGGCCGCCGACACCGGCCCGACCGGGGTGCCGTCACGCAGCGGGTGGCCGGGCAGGTAGGGGGCCAGGTGGGCGCGCACCGCGACCGGGCCCACGCCGGGGCCGCCGCCGCCGTGCGGGATGCAGAACGTCTTGTGCAGGTTGAGGTGGGACACGTCGGCGCCGAACTCGCCCGGCTTGGCCAGGCCGACCAGGGCGTTGAGGTTGGCCCCGTCGACGTACACCTGGCCGCCGGCCTCGTGCACCTTGGCGCAGATCTCGGTGACGGTCTCCTCGTACACGCCGTGCGTCGACGGGTACGTGATCATGATCGCGGCCAGCTCGTCGCGGTGCCTGGCGATCTTGGCGTCGAGGTCGGCCAGGTCGACGTTGCCGTCGGCGTCGCAGGCCACGACGACCACGCGCATGCCTGCCATCACCGCGCTGGCCGCGTTGGTGCCGTGGGCCGAGGAGGGGATGAGGCACACGTCTCGGCCGGTCGCGCCGCCCGCCCGGTGGTAGGCGCGGATGGCCAGCAGGCCCGCGAACTCGCCCTGGGAGCCGGCGTTCGGCTGCAGCGAGACGGCGTCGTAGCCGGTGACCTCGGCCAGCCAGCGCTCCAGCGTGCCGATCAGCTCCGCGTAGCCGGCCGTCTGCGCCTCGGGCGCGTACGGGTGGATCCCGGCGAACTCCGGCCAGGTGACCGGCTCCATCTCGGTGCTGGCGTTGAGCTTCATCGTGCAGGAGCCGAGCGGGATCATCGACCGGTCGAGCGCGATGTCCTTGTCCTGCAGCCTGCGCAGGTAGCGCAGCATCGCGGTCTCGGAGTGGTGGCTGTGGAAGACCGGGTGCGTCAGGTAGCCGGACTCGCGCAGCAGGGCGGCGGGCAGCGCGTCGGCGGCGCCCGCGACGTTCACGTCGACGGCCGTCACGCCGAAGGCCGACAGCACCGCGGCCACCTCGGCGACGCCGGTCTTCTCGTCGCAGGCGACCGAGACGTGGTCGGCGTCGGCCCGCCAGAGGTTGATGCCGCGCCCGGCGGCCGCGGCGACCACCTCGTCGGCCCGGCCGGGCACGCGGACGAGGACGGTGTCGAAGAACTCGCCGTGCACGACCTCCAGCCCGGCCCCGCGCAGCCCCTCGGCGAGGGCCGCGGCGTGCCGGTGCACCCGGCGGGCGATGCGGCGCAGGCCGTCGGGGCCGTGGTAGACGGCGTACATGGCGGCGATGACGGCCAGCAGCACCTGCGCGGTGCAGATGTTGCTGGTGGCCTTCTCGCGGCGGATGTGCTGCTCGCGGGTCTGCAGGGCGAGGCGGTAGGCGGGGTCGCCGTCGGCGTCGACCGACACGCCGACGAGCCGTCCGGGCATCTGCCGCTGCAGACCGTCGCGTACGGACATGTAGGCCGCGTGCGGCCCCCCGAACCCGAACGGCACGCCGAACCGCTGGGAGGACCCGATCGCGATGTCGGCGCCCAGCTCGCCGGGCGCGGCCACGAGCGTGAGGGCCAGCAGGTCGGCGGCGGCCACGACCAGGGCGCCCGCCTCGTGCGCGGCCGCGGCCACGGCGCGGAAGTCGCGCAGCCGCCCGGACGCGCCGGGATACTGGACGAGCACGCCGAAGCACTCGGGCAGGTCGCCGTCGAGGGAGTGTTCCACGAGCGTGATGCCGAGCGGCTCGGCGCGGGTGGCGAGCACGCGCTTGGTCTGCGGCAGCGCGTCGGCGTCGACCACGAACACCGTGCTCTTGGAGCGACCGGCGCGGCGGGCCAGCGTCATGGCCTCGGCCGCGGCCGTGCCCTCGTCCAGCAGCGACGCTCCGGCCACGGGCAGGCCGGTGAGGTCGGAGACGACCGTCTGGAAGTTCAGCAGCGCCTCCAGCCGGCCCTGCGAGATCTCCGGCTGGTACGGCGTGTACGCGGTGTACCAGCCCGGGTTCTCCAGCAGGTTGCGGCGGATGACCGCGGGCGTGATCGTGTCGTGGTAGCCGAGGCCGATCATCGAGGTGAGCACCCGGTTGCGGGCGGCGAGCGCGCGCAGCTCGGCGATGGCCTCGGTCTCGCCGGCGGCGGCCGGGAGCTTGAGCCGGTCTTTGGCCCTGATGGCCTCCGGCACGGCCACGGCCACCAGGTCGGCCACGGACTCGAAGCCGACGGCCTCGAGCATGCGCTGCTGCTCGGACGCCGAGGGGCCGATGTGACGGGACGAGAACGGCGGAGCTGACAGGTCGGTCATGGACAGTGCCTCCCGAGGCTGTGGAGACCGGCGCCAGGGCGCGGGCGTATGCCGGGTCTCCCCCTCTGTCAGCGCGACGTCGCCGCGACCTGAGAGCTTCACCCCCGGCAAGGGGGCTTGCACCGTCGGTGAGGCGCGCCTGGCGGGCGTGCCTGCTTTCCAGAGTTGCCTCGCCCGAGCGGTACGGATGCCTGAGAGATTCCGGGGAGGGTTGCTCCTTCGGCGCCCCGGGACGTCGTCGCCCGGGGACTCTCCCGCACGGGGTCGTCAGCCTTGCTGTCCTAGATTACAACCCTCTGCGTTACGGGCGAATTACTAGCCTATGCGTCGGGCGCGTCGGCGCCGCGCGAGCTCATCAGCGGGGTGGTCGGCCGGGACGGTGTCCTCGACCGCCGCTCTTTCCCCCGGCAGCTCCGCGAGGGATCCCTCGACCTCACGCCAGACCCGGCCGAGCGCGATGCCGAACACGCCCTGGCCGCCCTGCAGCAGATCGATCACCTCGTCGGCCGAGGTGCACTCGTAGACGCTGACGCCGTCGCTCATGAGCGTGATCTGGGCGAGGTCGGCGACCCCGCGATCGCGCAGGTGCTGCACGGCCGTGCGGATCTGCTGCAGCGACACCCCGGTGTCGAGGAGCCGCTTGACGACCTTGAGCACCAGGATGTCGCGGAAGCTGTAGAGCCGCTGGGAGCCCGAGCCGTGCGCGGCCCTGATCGTGGGCTCCACCAGGCCCGTGCGCGCCCAGTAGTCGAGCTGCCTGTAGGTGATGCCGGCCGCCGCGCAGGCCGTGGGCCCGCGGTATCCGATGTCGCCCGGCACCGCCGCCGGCTGCTCGTCGAAGAGCAGACCCTGCTCTCCGGCGCGCTGCCGCGCGTCCTCGCGCCGCACCGGATCTTCCTGGCCGGCCGTCTTTCCCTCGCCGCTGCTGACCGCCACGCGGACCTCCGGCTTTCTCTCATCCCGCGGTCTGATCTGGGGGTTCATGAAGGGCGACCACGGGTTTCACTTGCACCGTAGGACCGTGACCATGCTCAGTCAACGATCCCGCCCGGCGCGTCGTGAAGCGTAAATGCACCGAAATACCTACCCCGCCCTGCCGAAGTCCTCGGGAGTGATCGTGTCAAGGAACTCCCTGAACTTCTCCACCTCGTCCTCCTGGTCGTCGGGGATGACCACGCCGGCCTCCTGGACCACCTCCTCGCTGGCGAAGATGCGGGCGCCCGTGCGCAGTGCCAATGCGATCGAGTCGGACGGCCGCGCGCTCACCTCCACGCCGTTGGAGAACACGAGGTCGGCGAAGAAGATGCCGTCGCGCAGGGCGACGATGTTGACCGCGCGCAGGCCCACCCCCAGAGCGCTCAGAACGTCCCGGAACAGGTCGTGGGTGAGCGGCCGCGGCGGCGGCTCCTCCGCCTGGGCCAGGGCGATGGCCGTCGCCTCGGTCATGCCGATCCAGATAGGAAGGAACCGCTCCCCGTGTGCCTCCTTGAGCAAGACGATCGGCTGATTTGTGGGCATTTCAACACGTACGCCCACGACCTCCATCTGCAACACGGGCTGCTCCGTATTCCTGACCGGTCACCCGGCACAGCTGATTGCTCGTCGCTTCTGCTGACTGGCTCTGCTTCTGCTGACTGGCTCTTCAATTCAACGTAACACCCGGGAGGCCTGGAATGTGCCCCCGGCCTCCCGGCTCGCATCGCTCAACGTCCCAGAACCGACCGTAGGCCCGTGCGGACCAGGGACGCGTGCAGATCGAGCAGCAGGGTGGAAAGCTCCCTGGCGGTCTCCTCGGCCTCGCCGATCGCCCCGGGGGCGCGGCGCTTCAGCACCGGGGCGACGGTCTGCTCGACCAGGCCGCACTCGCGCTCGGCGGCCGCCCTGACCGCACGCAGGTGGCGGGCCCGCAGCCCGAAACGGGCCAGCGCCCCGACGGTGCGCGCCACGTTGAGCGCCTCCTCGTCGTAGCGCCGGGCCACGGGGGCGAGCAGGCCGTAGTCTTCGAGCTCGGCGAGGGTCTCCTCTTCGATGCCGGCGGCCTCCAGCAGCTCGGCGCGGTCGAGCCGGACCTCCTGCTTCTGCTGCACCGCGCGGGGACGGCCGAAGCTCTCGGCCATCTTGTCCTTGATCACCCGCAGCGGGAGGTAGTGATCGCGCTGCGCGGTCAGGATGAACCGCAGCTGCTCGACGTGGAGATGGGTGAACTTGCGGAAGCCGGAGGGGCTGCGCTCGGGCTCGATCAGCCCCTCACCCTCCAAGAACCTGATCTTGGAAATGGTGACGTCGGGGAACTCGCCCTGCAGGAGCGCGAGCACCTCCCCGATGCTCATGTGCGAGCGTGCCGCCTGAGAAGTCATGCCGTGGAGTTGCCCCGCATCAGGAAGACGAGGCGGAACTTGCCGATCTGCACCTCGTCTCCGGAGTGCAGGGGAACCTCCTCGATCCGCTCCCGGTTGACGTAGGTGCCGTTGAGGCTGCCGACGTCGCGCACGGAGAAGAGGCCGCCGCGGTGGCGGTAGAACTCGACGTGGCGGCGGGAGACGGTGATGTCGTCGAGGAAGATGTCGCTCTCCGGGTGGCGCCCGGCGCGAGTGACATCGGTGTCGAGGAGGAAGCGGGAGCCGGCGTTGGGGCCTCGCTTGACCCAGAGGAGACCTGTGCCCTCGGCGAGCTCGGGGACGACGAGCGAGGACTCCTCCGCGGGGTCACCGGCGTCGATCGGCTGGAACGTGATCGTCGTCGGCTCGTCGGACGGATGGTCGAGGACGTGGCCGCACGACGAGCAGAAGTTCGATCCTGCCGGGTTCCGGTGACCGCAGTTGTTGCAGAAGACGTCCGCCATGGCGCTCCTCAGACGGGATGGGCGAGTTTCGCCACGTCATGCACCGTACAAGAAACCCTCAACCTCTAGAAGAGGGCGCGGTCAGTCGGCGATGAGCTGCTGGTACGCGGCCGCGTCGAGCAGGCCGTCGTAGTCGCCGGCGTCGGCCGGATCGATCACGCAGATCCAGC
>DASUCK010000311.1:0-20402 GCA_036276095.1 Nonomuraea sp.
CGGCGGCCTGGGTCGCCTCCGCGCCGGGGCCGCGGGCGCGGGAGGCGTACGAGTTCATCCTCGACGTGCGGCACGCGCTGCACGTCGTCACCGCCCGCGGCACCGACCGGCTGGTCCTGCAGGAGCAGGACGCCGTGGCCGGGCTGCTCGGCCTGCTCGACGCCGAGGCGCTCATGCGCCGGCTGGCCGAGGCGGGCCGTACCGTGTCCCATGCCTTCGACGCCACCTGGCGCACCGTTGACAGGCTGCTGTCAGGGCCGGCGCCGCGCGGCCGCCGCCCGCTGGCCGACGGCGTGGTCGAGCACGGCGGCGAGGTCGTGCTCGCCAGGGGCGTCGATCCGCGCAGGGATCCGGTTCTGGTGCTGCGCGCGGCGGCCGCGGCGGCGGACTCCGGGCTGCCGCTCGCCCCGGCCACGGTGTCCGCTCTCGCGGCCCAGTCGGCGCCCATGCCGGTGCCGTGGCCGGAGGAGGCGCGTGACGCGCTGGTGTCGATCCTCGGCGCGGGCCGCGCCGCCGTGCCCGTGTGGGAGGAGCTCGACCAGGCGGGCATCCTTGTCACGTTGCTCCCTGACTGGGAGCGGGTGCGCCACCGTCCCCAGCGCAACCCGATCCACCGCTTCACGGTCGACCGGCATCTGATCGAGGCCGCCGCGAACGCCGCCAGCCACACCCGCGAGGTCTCCCGTCCCGACCTCCTGCTGATCGCGGCGCTGCTGCACGACATCGGCAAGGGCTGGCCCGGCGACCACTCCGCGACGGGCGAGGTCGTGGTGCGCGACATCGCCGCCCGCATCGGGCTGTCCGCGCCCGACATCGAGACCCTGGCCACCGTCGTACGCCACCACCTGCTGCTCCCCGAGACCGCCACCCGTCGGGACCTCGACGACCCGGTCACGATCGAGAAGGTCGCGAGCACCGTCGGCTCCCGCGAGGTGCTCGACCTGCTGGCGGCGCTGGCGGTCGCCGACGGTCACGCGACCGGTCCGGCGGCCTGGAACGGCTGGAAGGCCGGGCTGGTCGCCGACCTCGTCCGCCGGGTCAGGTCGGTGCTGGCCGGCTCGCCGCCGCCCAGGCCGCCCACCCTGTCGTCGGAGCAGGCCGCGCTGGCCCGGCACGGCGGCGGCGCCGTCCGCGTCCACGGCGGCGACGTCACCGTCGTGGCCCCTGACCGGGTGGGGCTGCTCTGGCACGCCGCGGGTGTCCTGTCCGCGCACCGGCTGATCGTGCGCTCGGCGTCGTCGGCGTCCGCGGGCTCCACGGCGATGATCGAGTTCTCCGTCATTCCCGAGTACGGCTCGCCGCCGGACCCGGCTACGCTTGAGTCTGATCTTCGTCTGGTCCTTGCTGGCCGTCTTGACATCGAGCAGCGGCTGGCCCGCCGCACCCGGGCGGTGCGGCCGCCCCGCGTACCTGTGGCCCCACCTCGGGTGACACTGGTCGACGACGCCTCCGCGACGGCCACTGTGGTGGAAGTCAGGGCCCATGACAGGCCGGGGCTCCTGTGGCGCATCGGACGGGCGTTCGGGGAGTGCGGTCTTGACGTGAGGGCCGCTCGCGTGGAGACTCTCGGCGCGGAGGCGGTGGACGTCTTCTATGTAGTGGATCGTGCCGGTCGCCCCCTCAGCGACGACACGCAGAGGGCTCAAGTCCGCGATCAAGTACTAGCCGCATTGCGATAACCAACAGCGAACGACAACCGGTCACGTTTGTAACGATTGTGTCCGAAATGCCGGTTAAGTCTGGTGTCGCGGATACGTTGTGGGACGGCTTGATGGCCCGTCATCCGACGGGACGATTGAGGGGTTGCGGTAGCAGTGACGACGGGGAACTCCGATGGCGGCCTCGCCGCGAAGCGGAACCGCGGGAAGCGGTCGCTGTCGCGCCTGGGCCTGCGTAACTGGCGCGTGCGGTGGCGCCTCACCGCGCTCATCCTGGCGCCGACCACGGCCGCCGTCCTGTTAGGCGGCGCCGAGGTGGTCGGCTCCGTCCAGAGCATCGCCGACTACGACCGCACGGCCACCGCCGCCGAGCAGGCCGGGCGGGTCCGCGACCTGGCGCAGGCGATCGGCCTGGAGCGCGACACCGCGGGCTGGATCGGCGCCAGCCCCGCCATGGGCAAGGCCCTCGGCGGGCCGCTGGAACAGCGCATGGCCGCCGTGGACGGGCTGGTCGCCACCGTGCGCGCCGACCTCGACACGATGGACGACTCCTACGGCGAGCGCGTGGTCAAGGCCGCCGACGAGGCGCGCTCCGACCTCGCCCGCCTGCCGCGGGTCCGCGCCGAGGGCCAGAACCGCACCATCGAGTACGACTTCCTCACCGACAGCCTGCTCGACCTGCACGACGAGCTCGGCCTCATGTCCGAGGACACCGAGATCGTCGGCCAGTTCCGGGCGCTCAGCGCGCTCGCCCGGGCCAAGGAGGAGGTCTCCCGGCAGCGCGTCCTGCTGATCCAGGCCTCCTACGACGCCGACGACGTCGACGCCAAGACCGTCGAGCAGTTCATCGCCTCCAACGCCCGCGAGCTGGACGAGATCACCACCGTCGGCACCGAGGCCGGCGTCGAGGCCGGCCTGTCCCTCTCCCAGGCGCTGACCGCGAAGAACGAGTTCGTCAACGTCCAGCTCACCAAGTCCAGGGCGATCACGCTGGTCAGCGGACGGGCGCCCGGCGTGCGGATCACCGACAACCTGATCTCCGCCCGCGCCAGCCGCCAGGAGTGGTTCATCAACAACGGCGTCGTCATCGACGTCCTGCACGACGTCGAGAAGGACCTCGCCGGCAAGGTGAGCCTGCGCAGCCAGGAGCTGCGCGAGTCGGAGACCCGCGCCGCGATCATCGCGGGCTCCATGATCCTCGCGCTGCTGCTCATGGTCCTGCTGCTCACCGTGGCCATCGCCCGCTCGATGGTCGGGCCGCTGCGCCGGCTGCGTACCGAGGCGCTGGAGATCGCCGGCTTCCGGCTGCCCGACGTGGTGCGCCGGCTGCGGGTCAACGGCGACGCGTCGGTCGGCGAGGTGCGCCCGATCGAGGTCGAGGGCGGCGACGAGATCGCCGAGGTGGCCCGCGCCTTCGAACAGGTGCACCGGCAGGCCGTACGCCTGGCGGGCGAGGAGGCCGAGCTGCGGGGCAACATCAGCTCGATGTTCGTCAACCTCTCGCGCCGCACGCAGACGCTGGTCGAGCGGCAGATCTCGCTGATCGACGGCCTGGAGAAGGGCGAGCAGGACGGCGGCCGGCTGGCCGACCTGTTCAAGCTCGACCACCTGGCCACCCGCATGCGCCGCAACTCCGAGAACCTCCTGGTCCTGGCCGGCCACGAGGCCACCCGCCGGCGCAGCCAGCCGGCCAAGCTGGTCGACGTCGTACGCGCCGCGCTGTCGGAGGTCGAGGGCTACGAGCGCGTCCAGGTGCGGGTGCACCGGGCCATGTCGGTGGTCGGCAGCTGCGCGAACGACCTCGTGCACCTCGTGGCCGAGCTGGTCGAGAACGCCATCCAGTTCTCCCCGAGCAACTCCAGCGTGGTCGTCACCAGCAGCGTCATCGAGGGCGGCGGCGCGCTGCTGTCGGTGAGCGACACCGGCATCAGCATGACCGAGGACGAGCTGGCCGAGGCCAACCGGCGCCTGGCCGAGCCGCCGGTCGTGGACGTGTCGGTCTCCCGGCGCATGGGCCTGTTCGTGGTCGGCCGCCTGGCCCTGCGCCACGGCATCCGGGTGCAGCTCAGGAAGGGTGAGGGCAACGGCCTGATCGCCATGGTGCTGCTGCCGCCCGCGCTGGTCGCCGACGGCACGCAGCCGCCGCTGCCGCAGCGCCCGGCCTTCGGCGGCGGGATGGTGCCCCCACAGGCCACCGGCCCCGTCCAGCGGTTCGGCGCCGGGGCGGCTCCGTCGCTGGGGGGCGGGCCCGGCCAGGGCGCCGCGCAGAACGGGGGCCAGTCCGGCTCACAGAACGGGACGTTCCGGTCGTTCAGTACGTTCGACTCCATGGAGCAGGCCGGGCCCCACCCGTACGACAGCGCGCCGGGCACGCCGCAGCCGGGGTTCGCCCCGTTCCCGTCCGATCCCGGTCACGCGCCCGGTCACGCGCCCGGTCACGCGCCTGGTCTCATGCCTGGTCACATGCCTGGTCACGCGGGTCCGCGCGGGTTCACGGCCGACACCGACGGCGGCTCCTACCGCGGGCCCGTGCACGACGACACCGGCTCCTACCCGTCGTTCCCTTCCCTGGGCGATCCGCTGGGCAACCCGCTGGGCAACCCGCTGGGCGACGTGCTGGGCAACCCGCTGGGCAACGGGGCGGGTCATGCGCCGGGCAACGGCGCAGGCGGCAGCATGGGCAATGGCGCGTTCCAAGTCCCGCGCCCGTACGGCACCGACGACGTGCGCCGGTCCGACCCGCCGCCGACCGCCGGGGTGTCGCCGATGGAGCCCGAGCAGGAGGAATACCTGCCGATCTTCGCGGCTGTGGAGTCGGCCTGGTTCCGCCGCCCGCCCGCCGGGCAGCCGCAGGAGGAGCCGGAGACGGGGGCCGACGGAGCGGCCGGGCCCGCGGAGCCCGTACCCTCGGGGGAGGACGCGTGGCGGACGGCCGCGGACGCTGGGTGGCGCGCGGCGGCCAAGGCCAGCGAGCCCAGCCTGGGCGGCATCACCGCCGCCGGGCTGCCGAAACGCACGCCCAGGGCCAACCTGGTGCCGGGCACGGCCGCCCAGCCGGCGCCCGCACAGGAGCAGGCCCAGCAGCGGGCGCAGGAGCCGGGCCAGCAGCCGGCGCAGCAGCCGGGGCGGCACGCGCACCAGCCGCAGCGGCCGGCGCCGGTGCAGCCGGCGCGCTCGGCCGACCGGATGCGCAGCCGGATGGCCGGCTTCCAGCAGGGTGTGCGCCGCGGCCGCCAGGAAGTACGTCGACAGGAGGAACAGCGTGAGTAAGCGTCCCGCCGGGGAGGATGCGTGACAACCCTGAGTCATGAGGCACACCGGTTCGACTGGCTGATCACCGACTTCGTGCGTAACACGCCCGGGGTCGCGCACGCCGTCGTGGTGTCCGCCGACGGCCTCTGCCTGGCCACCTCCGAGGGCTTCCCGCCGGACCGCGCCGACCAGTTGGCGGCGGTCTCGGCCGGGTTGCTGAGCCTGACCGTGGGCGCGTCGAGGGTGTTCGAGGGCGGCGCGGTGACGCAGACCGTCGTCGAGATGCAGCGCGGGCTGCTGCTGGTCATGGCCATCAGCGACGGGTCGGTGCTGACGGTGCTGGCGGGTCCTGATTGTGACATGGGGTTGGTGGCGTACCAGATGACGCTGCTGGTAGACAGGGCGGGACAGGCGCTCACGCCGGCCCTGCGCGCCGAGCTCCAGGCCGCGAGGGCGCGGTGATGTGATGCAACTGATGGGAGAGGGCCGTGTACGGCAGTGACGGAATCGGGGAAGAAGAGCCCCTGTTCCGTCCATACGCGGTGACCGGCGGCCGTTCCGAGCCGCGTTATCACCTGGCGATGGAGACCCTGGTCTCCTCCATGTCGATCCCGGACGAGGAGATGGCCCTGCTCACCCCCGAGCAGGAGGCCATCATGCAGCTCTGCAGGACGTTCCGGTCGGTCGCCGAGATCTCGGCCCTCCTTCGCGTGCCACTGGGCGTGGCCAGAGTGCTCGTGGCGGACATGTCCGACGAAGGGCTTGTCCGCCTGCACCAGCCGCGCCTCAGCCAGGGACAGCCAGACCTCAACATGCTCGAAAGGGTGCTCAGTGGACTACGCAGGCTCTAGCCCCGGCCTCACGTCGACGAAGATCGTCGTCGCGGGCGGGTTCGGCGTCGGTAAGACGACGTTCGTGGGGGCGGTGTCCGAGATCCTCCCGCTCACCACGGAAGCGGTGATGACCGACGCGTCCGCGGGCATCGACGACCTCGGCATGACCCCGAACAAGCAGACCACGACCGTGGCCATGGACTTCGGCCGCCTGTCTCTCGACCGCGACCTCATCCTCTACCTGTTCGGCACGCCCGGCCAGCACCGCTTCTGGTTCATGTGGGACGACCTGGTGCGGGGCGCGATCGGCGCGGTGGTGCTGACCGACACCCGCCGCCTGGCCGACAGCTTCCCCGCGATCGACTACTTCGAAGAGGCCAAGCTGCCCTTCGTGATCGGCATCAACGGCTGGGACGGCCAGTTCCCCCACTCCGACCAGGAGGTCAAGGAGGCGCTCGCGCTCCCGCCGCACGTGCCGGTGGTGCGTACCGACGCCCGCAACCGCGAGTCGGTCAAGGCGACCCTGATCGCGCTGGTCGAGCACGTCGTACGCCTGCGCGCGGCCGTCTGACGGCCGTCCGGTGCCGTCCGGCGGGTCGGTAGGCCGCCCGCGCCGGCCTACGAACGCGCGCTGCCAGGCTGGGCCCGGCTGTTGACCAGGGCCTCGATGCCGTCGAGCACCCGCCGCAGGCCGAACTCGAAGGCGCGCTCGGGGCTGTAGGCGGCGTTCATCGCCTCGCCGGCCGCCGTGCCGACGCGCACCGCGGTCGGGTATCTCTCGGCGTCGGCGATGCGGCTGAGGAAGGGCGCGTGCGCGGCCCACCACTGCTGGTCGGTCATCCCCGTCTGGCTCTCGGCCTGCGCGGACTCCACCGCGCCGCGCGCCGTGCCGTGCACGAAGCCGGTGATCAAGGTGATCACCGAGTCCATCTCCACGTCGGTCAGGCCGATGCCGTCGACGGCGCGGAGCTCGTAGTCGTACTTCGCGGTGACGTTGGGGCCCAGCACCGGGCGGCTCGCCGCCACCTGCAGCAGCCAGGGATGGCGCAGGTAGAGGGCCCGGTTCTCCCTGGCGATCTGCTCCAGCCGGCCCCGCCAGCCGCCGGGGACGTCCGCCGGCCTGGCGGTCTCGCCGTAGACGGTGTCGAGCATGACATCGAACAGCTCCGGCTTGCCCGGCACGTACGTGTAGAGCGACATCGTCCCCACGCCCAGCCGCTCGGCCACCCGGCGCATGGACAGCGCCTGCAGCCCCTCGGAGTCGGCCACGTCGATGGCGGCGCGGACGATGCGGTCGACGCTCAGCTCCGGCTTGCCCTTGCGGCTGGCCCGGTCGCTGGTGCGCCAGAGGAGCGCGAGGCTGCGGGCGGGGTCGCCCTTTCCCGGGTATTCGATGGTCACCCTCGTACGGTACACCGTACGGTTGCGAGGGCGCCGCCAAGGGCGTCACCGACCGTTTCCGACTCGGATCGCGCCCAGGCGCCCAGGCGCCCAGGCGGCGTGCCAGCTGCCCAACGCGGCTCTTTCTGGACATGCCGAGCCTGGCTACTGTGCGATGGGAAGGCGGACGTGAGGAGGCCCGGGGTGATCGAGGACATCCTTCCCGACGCTGTCGTGGCCGTCCACACCTTCACCGACCCGCCCGGCGTCGTGCTCTTCCCCGAGGAGGCCGACCTGGTGCGGCACGCCGCGGAGAAGCGGCGCAGGGAGTTCACCACCGCCCGCCACTGCGTGCACCGCGCCATGGAACTGCTGGGCGTGCCCGCCGTGCCGGTGCTGTCCGGCGCCCACGGCGAGCCCGCCTGGCCCCCGGGCGTGGCCGGCAGCATCACCCACTGCGCCGGCTACCGCGCGGCCGCCGTCGGCGCGGCGCCCGCCGCCATCGGGATCGACGCCGAGCCGGACGGGCCGCTGCCGCCCGGCGTGCTCGATGCCGTCTCCGTCCCCCAGGAACGCCAGATGCTGCGCCGCCTGGCCGCCGAGCACCCGGGCACGAACTGGGACCGGATGCTGTTCAGCGCCAAGGAATCGGTCTACAAGGCGTGGTACCCGCTGGCCCGGCGCTGGCTCGACTTCCAGGACGCGGCGATCGTCCTCGACCCGCTGGGCGGCACGTTCGACGCCCGGCTGCTGGTGGCCGGGCCGCGCTGGCAGGGGAGGCGGCTGAGCGGGTTCTCCGGGCGCTGGATGGCCGGCAACGGGCTGGTGCTCACCGCGATCGCCGTGATCGCCGCACCCGCAAGGGAGACCGGCGAATCCGCCGCCGGCGACGGGCGAGATCCCTAGACTGCGCAGATGGTATCGAACTGGATGAACGCCACCGGTGAGCCGGAGGCGCGGCTCACCGCCGTCCTCGTCGGCGAGCTGGCGGAGCGGGTGGCCGGTGCGCCGCGCCGGCTGTTCGGCGGCGGATGGGCGGTGCTGGCCGAGCCGGGCACGGCGCACCGTCCCGCCGGCGGGCTGCTCGTCCTGGACGAGGAGCTGGCGGTGGCGGCGGAGTTCCCGGTCCCGGAGGGGATCTTCCCGAAGTCCGGAAACCGGACGTCGCACCGGGGCGGCACCAGGTTCCCCGAGTGCCGGTTCGACGTGAGCCCCGACCGGGGGTTCGCGGTGTTCAACGGCACCGACCGGATCGTCGTGGTCGGCCGGGACGGCGGCGTGCGGTGGCAGGCGCGGCATCCGGTCCGGCTCTCGGCCGCCCATGACGACGACGTCGAGCGGCCGAGCTGTGCCGTGTTCAGCGCCGACGGCGCCGTGCTGTGGGCGTTCGTGCCCGTCGAGGTGGCCGGGAGCGACGCGCCCGCCGTCGAGCGGTGGCGGATCGACGTCGCGAGCTGGCGGACCACCGCGCGGACCGCGACCTCCTACGGGCTGGACACCGATGTGCTGGTCCACCCCGACGGCCGGCACGCGGGGTACGGATTCGTCGACGACGACCACCGGGACCCGGGGGAGCCGAACGGGCGGTGGGTGCGGTGGGACGCCGAGGGAGCCGAGGAGGTCGTCGTCTCGGACGCGTTCACGCCGGTCGACCTCCATCCGAGCGGAGAGCCGTGGCTGGCGATCAGCGGTGACGACCACGCCCTGTGCCTGGGCGACTTCCGCGGCGGGCCGGTGCGCGAGATCCTTCCGCTCGCGGGCGTGGAGGACGAGGACCTGGAGGTCTACGACGACGGGGTGGACGAGCTGCTCAGCGCGTGTCTGGTGTCCCGCGGCCTCGTGCTGACCTGCCTGTGCGACGACAACCTGGACGGGGCCGAGGCGGTCATGCAGGTGATCTTCGAGGTGGATCCGCCGCGACGCCGCGGGATCGTCCGCTACCCGCCCGGCAGCGAGGTTCCGGCAGGTGGGCTGCACATGGGTTCCGTCGTGGTGCGCGGCGCGGGCGACGGCACGTGGCTGACGTTCGCCCCGGCGCGCGGCGTCGGCCGGTTGCGACGCTGGCGGCTGCACGACCCGGCCTGAGGCGCCGTCGCCGGCGCCGAGCGGTTCAGGGCCGCCCCGCGCCCCGGGCAGCCGGTCAGGCCGGCTTCCGGTGGCGGTGGAACTCCACGGGCTCCGGGGGCAGCGGGGTGTTGCCGAGGATGAGGTCGGCCGACTTCTCGGCCAGCATCATGACGGGGGCGTAGATGTTGCCGTTCGTGACGTACGGCATCGCCGAGGCGTCCACGACGCGCAGGCCGTCGACGCCGTGCACGCGCATCGTGTCCGGGTCCAGCACGGCCAGCTCATCCACGCCCATCTTGCAGGTGCAGGAGGGGTGGAGGGCGGTCTCGCCGTCCCTGGCCACCCAGTCCAGGATCTCCTCGTCGGTCTCCACGGAGGGGCCGGGGGACAGCTCGCCGCCGTCCAGGTCGGCCCAGGCGGGTTGCGACAGGATCGCGCGGGCGTGCCGGACGGCCTCCACCCACTCGCGGCGGTCCTGGTCGGTCGACAGGTAGTTGAAGCGCAGGGCCGGCTTCATGCGGGGGTCGGCCGACCTGATGCGCACCGTGCCGCGGGCGTCGGAGTACATCGGGCCGATGTGCACCTGGTAGCCGTGGCCGCCGGCCGGGGCCGAGCCGTCGTAGCGGACCGCCAGCGGCAGGAAGTGGAACATCAGGTTCGGGTACGCCACGTCGTCGTTGGAGCGGATGAAGCCGCCGGCCTCGAAGTGGTTCGTGGCGCCGGGGCCGCGGCGCAGGAAGAGCCAGTCGGCGCCGATGAAGGGGCGGCGCCACAGAGCCAGCGACGGCTGCTGGGAGACCGGCTGCCGGCAGGCGTGCTGGACGTAGACCTCCAGGTGGTCCTGGAGGTTCTCGCCGACGCCGGGGAGGTCGTGGACGACCTTGATCCCCAGGGGTTCGAGGAGGGAGGCGGGGCCGACACCGGAGAGCTGGAGGAGCTGGGGGGTGTTGATCGAGCCGCCGCAGAGGATCACCTCGCCGGCCTCGACGCGCTCGCCGCCGCACTCCACGCCCACCGCTCGGGTGCCGTCGAACAGGACCCGCTCGACGAACGCGCGGGTGCGGACGGTGAGGTTGCGGCGGCGGCGCACCGGGTGCAGGTACGCGCGGGCGGCGCTGAGGCGGCGCCCCCTGTGCACGTTCCTGTCGAAGGCCGCGAAACCCTCCTGGCGGAAGCCGTTGACGTCGTCGGTCAGCGGGTGTCCGGCCTGCTGCACCGCCGCGAAGAACGCCTCGAAGAGCGGCCCCCTGGCCGGGCCGCGCTCCAGCTTCAGCGGCCCGTCGCCGCCGCGGAACTCCGTGCCGGGATCGGCCAGGCAGGTCTCCATCCGCTTGAAGTACGGCAGGCAGTGCGCGTAGTCCCAGTGCTTCATGCCCGGGTCGGCCGCCCAGCGCTCGTAGTCGAGCGGGTTCCCGCGCTGGAAGATCATGCCGTTGATGCTGCTGGAGCCGCCCAGCACCTTCCCGCGGGCGTGGTAGATCCGCCGCCCGTCCATGAACGGCTCCGGCTCCGACTCGTACTTCCAGTCGTAGAAGCGGCTGCCGATCGGGAACATCAGCGCGGCCGGCATGTGGATGAACACGTCGAACAGGTAGTCGGGCCGCCCGGCCTCCAGCACGAGCACCGACGTCGAAGGGTCGGCGCTCAGCCGGTTGGCCAGGGCGCAGCCCGCCGATCCGCCGCCCACGATGACGAAGTCGTACCTCAACGCGGGATCCAGTCCTTCCACACGATCTTGTTCTCCGCCACCCAGCGGGCCGCGGCGTCCTCGGCCGACATCTTGTCGTTGATCATGGAGTTGGCGACCGCGTTCTGGTCGTCGTTGGTCCAGGTGAAGTTCCGGACCAGCTCGTACGCCTTCCCGCCGGTCTCCGCGAACCGCTTGCTGACGATCTTGTCCAGCAGGTACGGCGGGTAGTCACAGGCCACCTTCTTGGGGTCGGCGTCACAGCCCACGGCGTACGGCGGCAGCGCCACCTTCACCAGTTTCACCTTGGTGAACAGCCACTGCGGCTCGTAGAAGTACATCAGCAGCGGCGTCCGCCTTCTCGTCGCCTCCTGGGCCGCCTTGATCAACGCGTCCTCGCTGCCGGAGTACACGACCTGGTAGTTCAGGCCGAGGTTCCGGACGAGGGCCTCGTCGTTGGTGACGAACGACGGGTCGCCGTCCAGGATCTGCCCGAGGTTCCCGGTCTTCTCGGTCCGGAAGAGATGGGCGTACTTGTTGAGATTGCGGTAGTCCGTGATGCCGGGATACTTCTTGGCCATCCACTCGGGGACGTACCAGCCGATCACTCCCTTGTTGCCGGTGAGACCGGCCGACAGGGCGACCTTCTTCTCCTCGATGAACTGCTTCTTCAGGTCGGGGTGGCCCCAGTTCTCGATGATCACGTCGACCTTGCCGGTCTCGAGATCCCCCCAGGACTGCTCTTCCTTCGCCACCCGTGTGTTGACCTTGTAACCCAGCTCGCGTTCCAGCAGGTACGCCAGCACGGCGGCCTGGGCCTCGTACCCGACCCAGCCGTGGATGTCCAGGTTGACGGTTCCCTGGGACACGGCGGCGGTCTCCGGCGCCTCGCCGGAGCAGGCCGTGACCAGCAGGGCGGCCGCCAGCAGCGGCCCGACGAGCTTCTTCATGCGCATGGCAGGTCTCCGCGGCCGCGACCCCCGGCGTACGAGGGCCGCGGCCATGAGGGGGTCACTTGGGGATCCAGGCCTGCCACTTGGCGGGGTTGGCCTCGATCCACTTCTTGGCGGCCTCTTCGCCGGTCATGCCGTTGTTGGTCATGTCGTCGGCGACGGCGTTCTGGTCCTCGTTGGTCCAGGTGAAGTTCTTGACCAGCTCGTACGCCTTCCCGCCGGTCTGCGCGAACTTCGTGCTGACGATCTTGTCGAGGTCCATCTCGGGGTAGTCGCAGGCGACCTTCTTGGGGTCGGCGTCGCAGCCCTCGGTGTACGGCGGCAGGTTGACCCGGACGAGGTCGGTCTTGCTGAACAGCCAGTGCGGGTCCCAGAAGTAGAACAGCAGCGGCTTCTTCTGCTCCTGCGCCTGCTGGGCGCTCTTGATCAGGGCCGCCTCGCTGCCGCCCACGACGACCTTGTAGTCGAGCTTCAGGTTCTTGATCAGGGCGTCCTCGTTGCTGACGTACGACGGGTCGCCGAACAGCAGCTGGCCCTTGTCACCCGACTCGGAGGTCTTGAACAGGTCGGCGTACTTGTTGAGGTTCTTGTAGTCGGTGATGTCGGGGTGCTCGTCGGCCATCCACTTCGGGATGTACCAGCCGATGACGCCCTTGTTGCCCGTGGAGCCGGCCTGGACCGCGACCTTCTTCTCCTCGATGAACTGCTTCTTCAGATCGGGGTGGCCCCAGTTCTCGATGATGACGTCCACGTCGCCGGTCGCGAAGCCCTCCCAGGCGAGCTGCTCCTTGATCTCGGGCAGCTCGACGGTGTAGCCGAGTTCGTTCTTCAGCAGGTAGGCGACGACGTTCGCGCTGGCCTCGTAACCGACCCAGGGGTTGATCGCGATCTTCACGGTGCCGGCGGAGCTGCTGGTGCCACCCTGCGGGGCGGCGCTCGTGCTGGGGGAGGTCTCGACGGTGGCCCCGCCGCATCCCACGGCGGCGAGCGCCAGTGTGACCATGCCTGCGAGCAGGCGAATCTTCATGTGCCGTTCCTCTTTCGGGGGGACGGGCGCCGGTCGGCGCCCTGCGTGATGCGGTCGAGCATGACTCCGAGCAGCACGGTCGCGATGCCGGCCACGAAGCCCAGTCCGAAGTCCGTCCTCTGGGAGAAGCCGAGGACCACGTCGTAGCCGAGCGCCCCCGCCCCGACCAGGCCGCCGACGACCACCATGGCCAGCGTCATCACGATGCCCTGGTTGGCGGCCAGCAGGATGGCTCGCCTGGCCATCGGCAGCTGCACCTTCCACAGCAGCTGGCGGCGCGTCGAGCCGGAGGCGACGGCGGCCTCCACGACGGTGGCCGGCACGGCCTTGATGCCGTCCTCGACCAGGCGCACGACCGGCGGCACGGCGTAGATGACCGAGGCGAAGATCGCGGTGAACCGGGTGGTGGAGAACAGCGCCAGCGCCGGCAGCAGGTAGACGAAGGCCGGCATGGTCTGGGCGGCGTCGAGCAGCGGCCGCTGCACCGCCGAGTAGCGCGGCGAGCGTCCCGCGGCCACCCCGAGCAGCAGGCCGATGACGAGGGTGACGAGCACCGCGACGGCGACCGTGGTCATCGTCTGCATGGCGTGCTCCCAGGTGCCGAGCAGCGCGATGGCCAGCAGGCACGCCAGGGCGGTCAGCGCCGGGCGCGGCCCGCTCACCCGCCAGGCGACGGCCAGCACCGCCAGCGCGACCAGCCACCACGGGGCCGAGGTGAGCAGCGACTCCAGCGGGTTGAGCAGGGCGTAGGTGGTGAGGTCCTTCACGAACGTGGTGACGGGGTACCAGGCGTTCTCGGCCCACCGTACGGCGTCGTTGACCTCGGCGACGAGGTTGACCGTCCAGGTCTCGGGCCACCCGCGGGGCAGCACGGGGATGAGCGCGAGCCCGGCCGCCGCGAGCACGCCGGCCGCGGCCAGGTCGAGCCGGCGCGGCCCGGAGCGGGGGCCGCGCGTGCTCCTCGCCCCGCCCCGCGCGGCGGCCCGGTCGCCGTCCGCCGCCTGCTCCCGCTCCGGTCGCCCCGGCGCTCCGTCCGGCGATGGCAGCGCCTCGCGGGCGACCGACATCAGCATCCGGTCCAGCACCACGGCCATGATCACGATGGCCACGCCCGCCGGGAGCATGATGCCGACCTGCGCCCGCGACAGGCCGCGGATGATGTCGCCGCCCAGCCCCGGCGCGGAGATCAGGTTCGCGATGACGACCATGGACAGCGCCATCATGATCGTCTGGTTGATCGCCAGCGCCATCGTGGACCTGGCCAGCGGCAGGTGGACCTTGAACAGCGTCTGCCGGCGCGTGGCGCCGAGCGACGTCGACGCCTCGACCGCCGTGGGCGAGACCCGCGAGACGGCCAGCGCGGTGATGCGGATGGCCGGCGGGATCGAGTAGATCATCGTCGCGATGGCCCCGGCCGGCGCGCCGATGTGGAAGAACAACGCCAGCGGCGCCAGGTACGCGAACGTCGGCATGATCTGCATGACGTCCAGCACCGGCGTGATCACCCGCCGGACCCGCCCCGACAGCCCGGCCCACACCCCGATCGGCATCCCGATCGCCAGCGACAGCAACACCGCCGTCGCGACCAGGGCGAGCGTGTCGACGCTCGACTCCCAGAGCCCGAGGAACCCGAACGCGCTCACGCCCGCCACCGCCGGCAGGGCGACGCGCCAGCCGCCCGCCAGCCAGGCCAGGGCGCCCATGACGCCGGTGATGCCGGGCCAGCCCAGGGCCTGGAGGACCGTCTGGAAGAGGGTGTAGAGGCCGCCGACGAACAGCCTGATGTAGTTGAGGAAGTACAGGAAGAGCGGGTTGTCGTTGCGGTGGTCGTCGATCCACTCGCGCAGGTCGGTGATGGCCAGGAACTGCGGCGCCTCCTTGTCGTGCGGCAGCGTCCCCGTGCCGCGGAAGACGAGGTACGCCGCGGCGAACACCACCGCCGCCCCCGCCGGCGCCGCCCACCTCGGCAGGTTGAGCCGCGAGGGGGCGGTGACGGCCGTCGTACTGCTCATGTGCCCGCCTTGACCGGCATGTCGTGGCCGGAGAGGAACGTCAGCAGGTCCACCCGGTCGACGACGCCCACGAGGCCGTCGCCGTCCACGACCTTGATCGGGCGCGAGGAGGCCGAGGCCGCGCCGATGGCGTCCTTGATGACCGTGGTGGCCGGCAGCTCCGGGCCGTCCAGCGGCTCGCCCGGCTCCGGCTCCCGGCAGATCCAGCGCAGGGTCAGCACGTGGCTGCGCGGCACGTCGCGGACGAAGTCGGCGACGTAGTCGTCGGCCGGCGCGCCCACCAGCTCCTCCGCGGTGCCGAGCTGCACGATCGAGCCGGCCCGCATGATCGCGATACGCTCGCCCAGCTTCAGCGCCTCGGACAGGTCGTGGGTGATGAACACCATCGTCTTGCCGACCTCGCGGTGCAGGCGGATCACCTCGGCCTGCATGTCGCGCCTGATCAGCGGGTCGAGCGCGCTGAACGGCTCGTCGAACAGCATCACCCGCGGGTCCACCGCGAGGGCGCGGGCCAGGCCGACGCGCTGCTGCATACCGCCGGAGAGCTGGTCGGGGTAGGCGTCGGCGTACCCGTCGAGGCCGACCAGGGACAGGATCTCGGCCGCCCGGGCGTGCCTGGCCGGCTTCGGGGCGCCCTGGACCTCCAGACCGTACGCGACGTTGTCGATCACCTTGCGGTGGGGGAGCAGGCCGAAGTGCTGGAAGACCATGCTCACCTGGTGGCGGCGGATCTCGCGGAGACGGGCGGGGGAGGCGCGGCCGATGTCCTCCCCGCCGATCCTGATCTCGCCGGCGGTGGGCTCGATGAGCCGGGTGAGGCAGCGCACGAGGGTGGACTTGCCGCTGCCGGACAGGCCCATGACCACGAAGACCTCGCCGGGGCGTACCGCGAAGCTCACGTCACGGACGGCGGCGGTGCAGCCGGTCTTCTCTCGCAGCGCGGCCGGCTCCAGGCGCCTGTCCTCGCTGTCGAGCACTTGGCGCGCCTTCGACCCGAAGATCTTCCACAGGCCCTCGACGGTGATGGCCGCGCTGTCGGGAGAATCCCCCACCCTCGCCTCCTCGATTGACGTGGCTCAACATATGGCGTGATTAGCGTCAATCTCAATCCCGTGACCGTCCGGTGACCAGGGTGCTTCCCCTGCGTTATGGGGTTGGAACGTTTGAATCGCCCATAAGACGACATAACGGGAGCCGGTGGCCTATGTGTTGCTTTATGGGGCGATGACATGGAGCACCAGCTTCTGGCCCCATCAGTCACACACCTTGAATTTTGTCGCGTTATGTTCGCTTGGCCACCAGTCTTGTGATGTGTTCCAATTACCGGACCTTGCTGATTTCCGAGGGACACAGCAGATCCTCATATACGCCGATTCGGGCGAGGTGCGTTCGGTGAGTACAGAGCTGGGCCGCAGGCAGGCCGGTGAGAGCAACTGGCGCCTGCGCAATTGGCGTGTCCGAGCGCGGCTGGTCGCCCTCATCATGATCCCGACAGCCGCCGCGGTGCTGTTCGGCGGCATCCAGGTGCTCGCCTCGACCTCCGCCGCCGGCGACTACGCGCGGACGAACCAGTTCGCCCAGCTGTCCGCCGAGCTCGGCCGGCTCACCCACGCCGTCTCCGGCGAACGCGCCGCCACCGCCTGGTACATCGCCCGCGACCGGCCCGCGAACGGGCTGAGCGACGTACGGAACCAGATGGGCGAGGTCGACGCGGTCGCCGGCGGCGTGCGCCGCATCGCCAAGCAGCTGTTGAGCGAGGTCACCGGACGCACCGCCGACCAGCTCGAACAGCTGCTCAACCGCATGGACGACCTGGCCGGCCTGCGGCAGCAGGCCCTTGAGGCCAACCTGCTGCCCGGCCCCGCCGTCGAGCTGTACACGACCGTCATCAACGACCTGCTGTCCGTGCACAACGAGCTCGTCAAGGGCAGCTCCGACGACGAGCTGTTCCGCCAGACCCGCATGCTCGACGCCCTCGCCCGGGCCAAGGAGAGCGTCGCCTACCAGCAGGCGCTGATCACCGTCGTCCTCGTCGAGGGCGCCTTCGACCAGGACCAGCTCAAGCGCTTCCTCGGCGAGCAGTCCAAGGAGGCCAACGAGCGCAAGGCGTTCGCCACCGAGGCCACCGCCGAGGAGCGCCGCTTCTTCGACGAGACCGTCAACGGCAACACCGCGGAACGCATGCTGTTCCTGCGCGAGCTGGTGCTGATCAGGGCCACCAGCGGGCTGCCGCTGCGCGGCCTCGACCTGGCCAGGTCCGACGACGCCAAGGAGTGGTTCACCGGCGCCGAGGTCGTCGTCAACTCCATGCGCACGGTCGAGGAACGCCAGGCCCAGGGCATCCTCGCGCGCAGCGAGGCGCTCAGCGCGACCGAGCGGCAGCGGGCGTACGTGACCGCGGGCGGCGTGCTCGCGCTGATGGTGGTCGTGCTGCTGGTCACCACCGGCGTGGCCAGGTCGCTGGTCCGGCCGCTGCGCCGGCTGCGCGGCGAGGCACTGGAGATCGCCGGCAAGCGGCTGCCGGCCTTCGTCCAGCACGTGCGCGAGTCCCGCGACGGCGCGATCGAGGCCGAGGTCCCGCCCATCGGCATCTTCACCAAGGACGAGGTCGGCGAGGTCGCCCGCGCCTTCGACGAGGTGCACCGCGAGGCCGTACGGCTGGCCGGCGACGAGGCGAGGCTGCGCTCCAACGTCAACGCCATGTTCGTCAACCTGTCGCGCCGCAGCCAGACGCTGGTCGAACGCCAGCTCACGCTCATCGAGAAGCTGGAGCGCAGCGAACGCGACGACACCCGGCTCGGCGACCTGTTCAAGCTCGACCACCTGGCCACCCGCATGCGCCGCAACAGCGAGAACCTGCTGGTCCTCGCCGGCCAGGAGGCCGCGCGCAAGTGGAGCGAGCCGATCGAGCTGATGGACATCGTCCGCGCCGCGCTCGGCGAGGTCGAGAGCTACGACCGCGTCAGCATCCAGGTCCAGTCAGACGTCGCCATCGCCGGCCAGGCCGTCACCGACGTCGTGCACCTGCTCGCCGAGCTGATCGAGAACGCGGTCTCGTTCTCCTCCCGCGACACCAAGGTCGTCATCTCCAGCAGCCGCATCGACGGCGGCTCGCTGATGCTGTCGGTCACCGACCACGGCATCGGCATGACCCCGGAGGAACTGGGCGAGGCGAACTGGCGGCTGGCCAACCCGCCGGTCGTGGACGTGTCGGTGTCGCGGCGCATGGGCCTGTTCGTGGTCGGGCGGCTGGCCCTGCGGCACAACATCAGGGTGCAGCTGCGCCGCCAGGACATCGGCGGGCTGACCGCCATGGTGCTGATCCCGCCCACGCTGCTCACCGCCGTGCCCGGAACGTCACCGGCGGCGCCCGCCACCCAGACATCCCTCCAGACGTCTCCCCACGGCGCGTCCCACACCTTGCCGCACCAGCCGTCCCAGGGCGGGCCGCCCGCCCGTCACGTGCCGCCCGCGCAGCCGGACGTGCGGGTGCCCAGGCAGCCGACCGGCGCGCCCTTCGGGCACCCGTCGTTCGAGTCGCCGCCCCTTGACCAGCCGCCCTTCGACCGGCCGCCGTTCGATCAGCCCTCCTTCGACCTGCCCTCCTTCGACCAGCCGCCGTTCGACAAGCCGTTCGATCAGCCCGCGTTCGACCAGCCGCCCTTGGAGAAGCCGGCGTTCGAGAGGCCGGCCGCCGAGAAGCAGCCGTCCTTCGAGCCGTCGTCCTGGTTCACCTCGCCGCACGTCAGCTCCGGCTCGGCGACGCTGGAGCCGCCGTCGGACGCGTACCCGTCGTTCGCCACGCCCGCGAGTTCCTTCCCCGCGTCCCCTCCGGCCAAGGACGAGTTCCTGCCGATCTTCGCGTCCGTGGAGGAGAGCGGCTGGTTCACCAAGTCGGCGCCGACGGCCGACCGCCGGGAGCCGCCCGCCTGGTCCTCGCCCGTCGACCAGGCGTGGAAGGCGGCCGGTGCGGCGGCGGAGCCCGTCCAGGGCGGCACGACGAACTCCGGCTTGCCGAAGCGGACGCCGAGAGCGAACCTGGTACCGGGCACCGCGAACCCCAAACCGCCGCCTGTCCCCGCTCCTCCGCTGTCCCCCGACCGCCTGCGCAGCAGGCTGGCCAGCTACCAGCAGGGCGTGCGCAAGGGTCGCTCTGAGCTTGAGGAGGACTCATGAAGGAGCTGAGCCAAGCGGCCAGGGACATGAACTGGCTGGTCAGCAGCTTCGTCGACGAGGTCCCCGGTGTCGCCCACGCCGTGGTCGTGTCCGCGGACGGGCTGCCGATGGCGTTCTCCCGAGCCTTCCCCAAAGACCGCGCCGACCAGCTCGCCGCCATCGCGGCCGGGCTGGTCAGCCTCACGCAGGGCTCCGCGCGGGTCTTCGAGGGCGGCGGCGTCACGCAGACCCTCGTGGAGATGGAACGCGGCCTGCTCCTGGTCATGTCGATCAGCGACGGGTCCTCACTCGCCGTGCTGGCCGCGCCCGACTGCGACATGGGCCTGGTCGCCTATCAGATGACGATCCTGGTCGAACGCGCCGGCCAGGTGCTGACACCCGCCGTACGGGCGGAGCTGTCCGCCGCGCGACCGTGGTAAGGGGAGCAGACGTGGCATCGTGGCACAACGGGGAGGCGGAGCCCGAGCGCAGCTCGCTCGTCCGGATGTACGCCGTCACCGGCGGAAGGACCGCTCCGCGCACCGACCTCGCCATGGAGGCGCTGGTATCGTCGGCCACCTCGGTGCAGCTCGGCCCGACCTACGCCCGCGAATACCGTGCGATCAGCGAGCTGTGCCGTCAGGTGAGATCCGTGGCGGAGATCTCCGCGCTGCTGAGCGTGCCGCTCGGCGTGGCGCGGGTGTTGATCGCCGACATGGAGGCGGACGGGCTGGTCCGGGTGTACCAGCCGCAGTTGGAGGCGGGCCTCCCCGACCGGGGCCTGCTCGAAAGGGTTCTCAGTGGACTTCGCAGGCTCTAGCCGGCTCACCTCCACGAAGATCGTCGTGGCCGGTGGGTTCGGCGTGGGCAAGACCACGTTCGTCGGCTCGGTCTCCGAGATCATGCCGTTGACCACCGAAGCCGTGATGACCGAGGCCTCCGAGGGCATCGACGACCTCGACCACACGCCCGGCAAGACCACCACCACCGTGGCGATGGACTTCGGCCGGCTCTCGCTCGACAGCGACCTGATCCTCTACCTGTTCGGCACCCCGGGGCAGCACCGGTTCTGGTTCATGTGGGACGACCTCGTCCGCGGGGCCATCGGCGCGGTGGTGCTCGTCGACTCGCTGCGCCTGGCCGACAGCTTCCCCGCGATCGACTACTTCGAGGAGTCGGCCATCCCGTTCATCGTCGGCCTCAACGGCTGGAACGGCGAGTTCCCGCACGTCGAGAGCGAGGTGCGGGAGGCGCTGACGCTCTCGCCGCACGTGCCGATCGTCCGTACGGACGCCCGCGAGCGCCAGGCGGTGAAGAACACCCTGATCACCCTCGTGGAGCACGCCCTCGCCGCGCGTTCCTACTGAGCCCACCAGGA
>DASUCK010000312.1:0-6047 GCA_036276095.1 Nonomuraea sp.
GATCCTGATCCTGGCCGTCGTGCTCAAGTACGGCTGGGCACTGTTCGGCTAGCGTCACTTCGCGGTCGGAACGCCCACGCGGCCAAGCTCACCAACCATCCTCGAGGTGCGAGGACAGGATTCGGTGTCATCTCGCCCGCACCCTGTATGAAGACGAGGCAATGGGGAGCTCATCGAAGTTAGCGGTTGAGGACCTCAGTGCCTGCTGTGTGGTCACCTGCCCCCTTAGGTCACTGCGGTGACCTTGGACAACAGCCCTGCGGATCACCCCCTTACACAGGGATATCTAACCAATCCAGACACATCGACGTCCGTGGAGGAGCGGGTGAGGGGGCGCAGGCCGGAGACCTTTACGGCCTTGTAGGTGGTCACGCCGGCGCAGGCCAACGGGGCGGCCTCCAGCGGGTCGACTCCGTCGGGGACGTTGACCACCTGGCGGGCGTATGCGACGGCGTATTCGGCACGGGCACCGTCGATGGCGTAGCCGGTGTTCTACTGCGCCTCGCACAGGGTCTCCCGGCCGCTGACACAGTAGTCGCAGGCGCCGCAGGCGTAGCCGAGCCACGGGATGGCGAGCCGGTCGCCGACGGCGTGCTCGGTGACGGCCGCGCCGACCTGTTCGACGATGCCGACCCCTCGTGTCCGGGAGTGAACGGCAGCGTCGGCTTGATCGGCCAGTCGCCGCGAGCGGCGTGGATGTCGGTGTGGCACAGGCCACTCGCCTCGATCCGGACGAGCACCTGGTCGGCGGCAGGGGTAGGCACGGGCAAGTCGCGGATCTCCAGAGGCTTGTCGAAGGCGGTGACGATCGTGGCGCGCATGAAAACACTCCTTCTGACCGGGAGAGCGGACTGGACGGGGAAAGCGGGGAAGCTTCGGCCTCAGAGAAAGGCGGGAGGCGGGCTTGGGACGAAGGTCCGGTGTGCGGAGCTCGGTCTTGCGATCGGGGAGGGCCGGATCCCCGAGAGATCGCACCCGCCTGGCCTGCGGGCGGGTACGCCCTCTCGGCGGTGGTTGTCAGAAGAAGCCGAGTCGCTTGGACGAGTAGCTGACCAGCAGGTTCTTGGTCTGCTGGTAGTGATCCAGCATGGCGCGGTGGTTCTCACGGCCGATGCCGGACTGCTTGTAGCCGCCGAAGGCGGCGTGGGCCGGGTAGGCGTGGTAGCAGTTGGTCCACACGCGTCCGGCTTTGATGCCGCGGCCGAGCCGGTAGCCGGCGTTGATGTCGCGGGTCCACAGACCCGCGCCGAGGCCGTACGGGGTGTCGTTGGCGATCTTGAGGGCTTCGTTCTCGGAATCGAAGGTGGTCACCGAGACCACCGGGCCGAAGATCTCCTCCTGGAAGATGCGCATGTCGTTGGTGCCGCGGAAGACGGTCGGCTGGATGTAGTAGCCGCCCTCCAGACCCGGGACTGTACGGGGGCTGCCGCCGGTGAGGAGTTCGGCGCCTTCCTTCTTGCCGATGTCGATGTAAGAGAGGATCTTCTGGTACTGGTCGTTGCTCGCCTGGGCGCCGATCATGGTGGCGGGGGCGAGGGGGTCGCCGCCGACGATGGCCTCGGTCCGGGTGATCGCGCGGGCCATGAACTCGTCGTAGATGGAGGAGTGGATCAGGGCGCGGGAGGGGCAGGTGCACACCTCGCCCTGGTTGAGGGCGAACATCACGAATCCCTCGACGGCCTTGTCCAGGAAGTCGTCGTCGGCAGACAGGACGTCGGGCAGGAAGATGTTGGCGCTCTTGCCGCCAAGTTCCAGGGTGACCGGGATGATGTTCTGCGCGGCGTACTGCATGATCAGCCGCCCGGTCGTGGTCTCGCCGGTGAAGGCCACCTTGGCCACCCGGGGGCTTTCGGCCAGCGGTTTGCCCGCCTCGGTGCCCAGGCCGTTGACGATGTTGAGGACGCCGGGCGGGAGCAGGTCGGCGATCAGCTCCATCACCAGCAGGATGCTGGCGGGGGTCTGTTCGGCCGGTTTGAGGATCACGCAGTTGCCGGCCGCCAGCGCCGGGGCGAGCTTCCAGGCGGCCATCAGGATCGGGAAGTTCCACGGGATGATCTGCGCCACGACGCCGAGCGGCTCGTGGAAGTGGTAGGCGACGGTGTCGTCGTCGAGCTGGCTGACGCCGCCCTCCTGGGCGCGCAGCACCCCGGCGAAGTACCGGAAGTGGTCCACCGCCAGGGGCAGGTCCGCGGCGAGGGTTTCGCGTACCGGCTTGCCGTTCTCCCAGGTCTCGGCGACGGCGAGGCGCTCCAGGTTGGCTTCGATGCGGTCGGCGATCTTGTTGAGGATGTTCGCCCGCTCGGCCGGGGAGGTGCGCCCCCACCGGTCGGCGGCGGCGTGCGCCGCGTCCAGGGCCAGCTCGACGTCGGCGGCGGTGGAGCGCGGCACCTGGGTGAAGACCTGTCCGTTGATCGGGCTGAGGTCGTCGAGGTACTCGCCGCCCACCGGGGGTACCCACGCCCCGCCGATGAAGTTCTCGTACTGCTGGGCGTAGGTGACGATGCTGCCCTCGGAGCCTGGGGGTGCGTAAGCCATGATGTCGTCTCTCCTTCACGCGGCGCTGACAAAGCCCACGGTGACCACGTGAGGTTGGCGAAAGGTTGGCGGGTGTCCGGGAAGGCGTGGCGAGCCGGTCACGGCCGAAAAGGGCGAGAGCGCAGGACGGTGTGCGGCGGTGTGGTGTGCGGGAGCGGAGCAGCGGTAGGCGGCGAAGGTCGCCTCGGCAGAATCGCCGCTCAGTCGCCCAGGGCACTTCGGCGGCGCGCCAACGCTACTCCGCGGCGTGCATCGCCGGCGGGCAGCAGGGCCAGGGCTCGCTCGTGGACCTCCAGGTCGTAGGGGTGCAACGCGCCGTAGGCGAGCAACGGCTCCGGCCGCCCGGACCGGAGCACGACCTCGCGTACGGCCACCTCGAGGTGCTCGCGCCACATCCGGATGCCAGGCGCATCCGACGACGGCAGTAAGGGGCCGCTGTAGGCGGCGACGGCCTGCTCGCCCCGGCCGGCCGCCAGCAGGGAGAGCACCTCGGCCGCATCGCACGCGATCGGCTCAGTGAGTTCGTACCGCCGCATCGACAGCGCCCCGCGCAGCGCGCTCCTGAGGTGAGACACCTCCGCCTTCAGCGTGGCCGCCGTGACGCGCCGCTCGCCGTAGAGCGCATCGCGCAGCCGCTCGGGGGACATCGCGTGCCCATCGAGCGTCAGCAGAGTGAGGATCTCCAACTGGCGGGGCCGCAGCCGTACCGGGGCGACGTCTCGCAGCAGCTCCGCGTCCCCCAGGCAGCGCAGGTACAGGCCCGGCCGGCCAGGGGTCAGACTTTCGGCGAGCCGCTGCTCGATGCCGGTGACCAGATTAGTCAGCGCGGGCATGGCCAAGGGGTGGGACCGATCCCAGGTGCTGGACAGGTCCAGGACGCCCAGCACCCGCCCGTCCGGTGCCTTGATCGGAGCTGAGTAGCAGACCCAGCCGTGCAGGGCCTCCACCAGATGCTCGGCCGAGAATACGGTGGCCGGCAGCCCGTGCCGCAGCGCCAGCGACAGCGCGTTGGTGCCCATCGCCGGCTCGTCCCATCGGCCGCCGGGCGCGAAGTTCACCGTCTCGGCGCGGCGGCGCATGACCCGTCCCCCGCATGTCCACAAGATGGTGCCCGACTCGTCGGTGACCGCGGCAACGAATCCACCATCCTCGGCGATCGTGCGCAACCCATCCGAGACCGCTTGCACGGGCTCGCGGAGCACTGAACAGGCCCACCGGTCGTCGGCGGCGGCATCCACGGGCGCGCAGCCACGTTCAGGGGAAATCCATCGGATCGACCGCCGCCACGACGCGACGATCTCCTCGCGCAGGCTGGCCTGCTTGCTCGCCCGGTCGCCCGCGACCCACCCCGCCCAATGGCGATGCAGCCGGTCACGGCGCTCACGCAGCGTAGCGTGCCGATCCATGCACAATCCTCGAATACGTGCTCATGAGCCGCGCTCCCTTGAGCCCGTCGGCCGATGTCGTTCCAGCATGAGGGACGCGCCCAGCTCACGCCAGGGACTAAAGTCCCAACCCGTGACGACCAATTCGCATTGAGGCGTAGGACCGAATTCTCCAGGCTTGGCAGCCTTACGGTGAGCGGGTGCCTCATGTGCCACCCTGAAGGCCGTCCAACGTCTGGAGGGCTGCTTGCTTGATCTGGATGATCAGGTGGGCTGCTGGATGCGCCGACCGGTGGCCTCCACTGTGGCGATGACGATGAAGTGGTCGCGGCCGCCTGTCCACGGCGTCAGCTGCAATCCTTCCAGCCGGGCGATCTCTGCAGGGTCGTCGGCGACACGTGCATACCCTACGACGGTGACCGACCAGCCGTTACGTTCCTTTGGGTCGAAGTCGTCGACCTCGAAGGCCACGACCGCACGGCGGGTGGCAGCCGCCAGCTTGGAACCGGCCGCCGTGCGGATGACGATGTCCTGCCCGTCCATGCAGAAGTTGACCGGTTGCACGGCCGGTAGGGCGCGGTCGGTGAAGACGATCCGCCCGATCGGGCGTGAGGGCAGCAGGCGCATGCACTCCTCGTGGGAGAGCACCTGCAGACCGGCCGAGTCGAGTTTCATATCGTCAGCCTGCCAGCGTCCCTGCCGGCCGGGTTAGGGACGAAAGTCCCGTGACAGCTGCCAATCGCCCTCGGTGGCGGAGCTGGCGCTGGTCAGCAACCTGGAGGAGATCAGCGATGGCCAGGCCGAGTGGGGGATCGAGCTGGCGCGGGAAATCCTGCCGTACGTGAGCGACTGCAACGGCCTTTCGCTCATGGTCAAGACACTGTCCGAGGACGACGTCGTGCACATCCCTGGCCACTCGCGATGTGGCCATGGAAACTAACATCGACCTGCTGACCTGGGCACGTACGATCCGGGCCGGTGCCTCTGAGGTCGCGCTTCCCGTCCTGATCCAGAGCGGCATCCACCGCGAGCACAGCCGCTCGTCAGCCGCGCTGGGTAGCGTGACTGCACTGAGCGCCGTGACTAAAAATCAAGCTAGACGGCGTTGAGCCCTTGGTCGCGGAACTGGGCGCGGACACGATCCAGCAGCGCGTCGTCCGGCGGCGTCACGTCGGCCAGCGGGAAGCATAGGCCGAGCCGCTGGTACTTGCCGGTGGCCATACGGTGGAACGGTAGTACGTCGACCCGTTCGACGTTGCCGAGGTCCGCGACGAAGCGGGCCAGCCCGTCCACGTTCTCAATGGCGTCCGTGAGTCCAGGGACCAGGACGAACCGCACCCAGGTGGGCCTGCCGAGCCGGGCGAGCCGGCGGGCGAAGCGCAGCGTCGGTTCTACGGGTCCGCCCGTGACCTGCCGGTAGGTGGCCGGGTCGTAGGATTTGATGTCGAGCAGTACCAGGTCGGTGTCGGCCAGCATGGCGTCGGTGGCGCGGATGCCGAGCAGGCCTGAGGTGTCCAGGGCGGTGTGCAGGCCGCTGTCGTGGCACCGGTGCAGCAGTTCGGCGGTGAAGCGGGACTGGAGCAGCGGTTCGCCGCCGCTGATCGTCACGCCGCCACCGGCGATGGAGATGAAGCGCCGGTACTTGCCGATCTCGGCCATCACCTCGTCGGTGCTGACCTGGCGGCCGTCGCGCATCCGCCAGGTCTCCGGGTTCTGGCAGTAGAGGCAGCGCAGCGGGCAGCCGCAGGTGAACACGACGAACCTGGTGCCGGGGCCGTCCACCCCGATCGACAGGTCCCAGGAGCTGATGACGCCGTTCATGGCCGGCCGCTCACAGGGAGCCGTGGAAGGTGCGGTTGATGACGTCGCGCTGCTGGTCGGGGGTTAGGCGGACGAAGTTGACCGCATAGCCCGAGACGCGGATGGTCAGCTGCGGGTAGCGGTCGGGGTGTTCCATGGCGTCCAGGAGAACGGCGCGGGTGAGCACGTTGACGTTCATGTGGAAGCCGCCGGCGTCGAAGTAGCCGTCGAGCACCCCCACCAAGTTGCCCACCCGCTCCTGAGGCGTGCGGCCGAGGCCTTCGGGGGTGACGGTGTTGGTCAGGGAGATGCCGTCGAGGGCCTGGT
>DASUCK010000313.1:0-27935 GCA_036276095.1 Nonomuraea sp.
CGGACTGCGGCCCGACCGCTTCTGACGAAGCCGCTGTCAGGAGCCTGCTCACGAAGATAACGAAGGCGTGGCAACGGGGGGACGCGAAGGAATTCGCCTCGTACTACACGTCGAACGGGGACCTCGTCGATTTCGCCGGCAATCACGCTCGCGGCCGGATGGAGATCGTCAAGCTGCTCCAGCCGCTCTTCGATGGCGTGCTCGAAAACACGCGAGTGGCGGCGCGAATCGTCGATCTCCGATTCCTGTCCCCGACGGTGGCAATCTTTCACGCACACGGACGGATAGTCCCGACCGGTGGGGATTCGGTGCAGACCTTCGTGGCCACGAAAGGTGCACGCGGCTGGTTGATCGCGTCCTTCCAGAACACCCGCGTGCAGAAGAACCCCTCGTAGCCGGCCATCCAACTCCGGAACAGAAAGCATCGCCATGAACAAGTTCACCCGATCGACCGTTTCAATCTGCTGCGCCGCCCTGGTCGCCGATGCCGTCGTAGCCGTCGCGACCGCGCCGGCCGCCGCGACCTCGCCCGCCAAGGGCGCGCCGGGGGCAATCCCCGCCTGCGCTGCCGAGTTCAAGACTGTGCGTGCAGTCGCCGAAGAGGAGGTGCCAGCCGCCTGGAAGAACAATGACCCCGAAGCATTCGCCGCGCATTTCACCCAGGACGGCACCTTCGTCGTTCCGGGTCCCGGCGGCGTCTACCTGAACGGTCGCGCGCAGATCCGTTCCTACATGTCCGGTGTGTTCGCCGGACCGGGGAAGGGGTCGACTGTGACGGCGAAGGTCCTCAACTCCCGATGTCTGACCCCTACCGTCGCGGTCCTGATCACCACGGGTGGCATGATGTTGCCCGGCGAGACGCAACCTCCGGCCGAGCGCATCGGCGTGCAGACGTGGACGATCACCAATAAGCGCGGCAGGTGGCTTGTCGCCGCCTACCAGAACGCCAGGGGCGTCGCCCTCGACCAATGATGAGACCCACCCGGTGCGGGCAACCTGTGATCCGTGGCGCTCGTCGAACTGGATCGTGCCCGCGACCGTCCGCTCCACCCCGCCCTCCGCCGTCACACCTCGCCTGCACCCACAAAGGGGCCAGCTTGAGCACCCGCCGACCCGCCTCGGCCAGCAACCGATCATGATCGATCGCCGAAGAAGTTACGAAGGTCGAACTCCACGACACAACCGTCCCGACCGGGCCGTTCCGCCATGACCCCACCTGTCACGGGGTGGCGGCGGCCCGCACGCGACGAACCCCGGGTGAGATGCCACCCGGGATTCGTCCCCGCTGAGCGAACCTCGCCGACGCGGTCGCTACATGGGAATGACCCACAAGTTGTAATAGCTGTATTCCGGACCGCCGACGCACTTGTACTGGTAGGCCCACGTCCGGCGAACCCATTCCTGGCCTTCCGCCCGGCATTGAGACAAGTATGTGAATCGGCCGACGTAGGACCACGCTTCGGCCTGCTCGGTGACAGCGGCGCTGTCTGCTCTGACGTTTTCGGCCTGGGCGAGGGCGGGCGCCCCCGTGATGCCGACCCCGGCGAGGAGGCCGGCGGTGACGGCCAGACCGGCGAACAAATGACGACGCAACTAAACCTCCAAAGGTTTATGGAAGGGCCATGTCATCGGTTGAGCATTCCTTCCTGCCGCACCCGCGACGCGAGCGGACGAGGACGTCAGGACCACACCCACACGCTCTGCCCGGAGGCGACCGTTATGGTGGAGCCGGGCCTGACCACCGCGACGAAGCGGGCGCACCCGGTGTCGGTGTAGACGGCGACCAGGGAGTCGGTGTCGTTGGTGACCTTCGAGAACGGCGGGGTCCGCTGGCAGCCAGGGCTGGGGTGCCACAACACCGTGGTGCGGTCACCCTGCAGAATGAGCGGACCGGTCGCGGCCGCGACCGGCGCGGTCGAGACCGCCAAGGCGGCCGACGCCGTCACCGCCGCGATAGCGCATCGAGTCAGGAGACGCATGAGGATCCTTCTGTCGGTCGGCTTGTCGGTCAATGGCCCGCATGGGACGCCCGGCACGAGCCGGACTGCCGACGGGGGTCGCCCGGGAATCGAGCGCGCCATTCCCTGTCATATGGAGAGGTACCGGTCATGGGCAGACAGCAGTAATCTGCATCACGCGCTGGATATCGGCCAGGGCATCAGCCGGTCATTGTCAGGACACATCGACAGACCCGTCGACATGCTGTCGACCGGTCTGTCGACCGGACTTCCGGAGCACGGCGCCCGGCCCCGGCCGAGCGGGCCCCGGTCGCGCCACGAGGGCAAGGCCTCCGCCGGGTAACCGATCTTGCCGCGTCGTGATCTGTCCGAAAACGGATGGTGCCCTCATGCTCCTGAGCGGTGCGATCAGATAGGGTTGTGCGGGATGAAACGGACATCATCCGTCACGCGGTTACCTCTCGACGCGCTCTCGCTCGCCGTGCGGCATCTCCTGCCGCTGGCGTTCTTCTTCACGGCCGGGCGCGTGGTCCACGACCTCATCCTGGTCATGGCCGTCTACGTGAGCGATGTGGAGCCGCCGGGCAAGTTCGTCGGGTTCGCGGTGATGAGCCTGGCGGTGCTCGCGACGCTGACCTCGTACATCGCCATGCTGAGGCTCCTCAGGCACGACGGGCCGCCGGCACCGGCGACGGAGACCGAGGGCGAGCGGGTGCCCCGGCTGATCGCGCACACGCTCCTGCCGTTCCTGGCCTTCTACGGCGCCTGGGGGTTGTTCAGCGAGGACGTCCGCCAGTACAGCGTCCTGTCGCAGCAGCTCTTCGGCGTCGAGCAGGTCCGCAACCTGGAGTTCAACCCCCTGGTCGCGACGACCGTGATCGCCCTGGCGGCCTTCGCGGTCAAAGTCGTGCTGGAGAAGTCGTACGAACGTGCCCGCAAGGGGTGGCTCGGGCTGCTCGCCACGGTCTTCGAGTCGATGTGGATGTTCTTCGCCGTCGTCAGCGTCGAGGAGGTCATCTCCGGCGCCGCCGGCTGGGTGACGTCCAGGGCCGCGTGGGCGGGCGCGGGCGACGCGCTCGGCGGCGTGCTCTCGCCGGTCGGTGACGCGGTCGCGTTCGTGCTGCCCGACCCCCGTGACGCGATCCTGCTGCCGTTGGTGTGGCTGGCCATCGCCGCGGTGGTGTTCGGCCGGCAGGCCGGCGACGTCGGCGCCGCCATCGCGGGAACCCGCGTGGAGTCGCGGGCCACCCGGCTCTGGGCGGCCACGCCGGCTCCCGTACGCGGCGTCGCCGAGTTCGTCTCGCGGGACCTGCGCGGCAAGTACCTCCCCGCCCTGGACGGCCTGCGCCTCGCGCTGCGCGTCGGGCCGGTCTTCTTCCTCACCTTCTGCCTGTGCCACGTCGCGCTCACCACCGCCGCGGACTGGACGTTCATCGGCGTGACCCACCTGGTCGGGCCGCACGAGACGGCCTGGTGGACGCTCTGGCACGACCCGATCAAGTTCGGCGTGACCGCGGTGTTCGAGGTGCTCAGGATCAGCCTGCTGGCCGCCACGCTCAGGCTGGCGCTGCAGGCGGCGCCAGCCGGACGAAGCCGTCCGCGCCGGCCAGCCGGATCTCCACCCGCAGCGAGCTGAGGGCGTCGGCGGGCACCACGAACGACGCCTGCCAGACGATCTCGACGCCCGGCCGCGCCGGGAGGGGCTTGTTGTCCTTGCCCGTCGGCAGGCAGGACTGCGCGACGCCCTGCACGCCGGGCAGGCCGTCGTCCCGGCCCCAGACGCGGCCGGCGGCGTCGCGGACGGCGGCCTCGCAGCCCTTGGCCATGGCCTTGCCGGCGCTCTCGGCGGCAGGCGTGACGCCGATGACGGCGGTCACCGGACGGGTGCCGGCCGGCAGGTCCTCGCCGCCGCTGGGGGCGAGGCTGATGAGGCGCCACCTGGCCCCGCCGTGGCCGGCAGCGGCGCCCGCGGCCGCCTCGACGGGCGAACCGCCCATCCTCTGCGTGTAGTCGTCCAGTTTGGGGATGACCTGTACGGCGACCAGCGCGGCCAGCGCGCCGGCGAGGCCGAGGGCGTAGCGGGCACGCGACGGCCGGCGCCGGCGCCTCACGGGGTCACCTGCTCGGCGTCGACGGTGGCGGCCGCGGCGGCGGCGTGGGCCGCGGTGATGCCGAGGTCGACCTCCACGGCCGGGCCGAGCGCGCCGTTGAGCCGGTGGACGCTCCCGTAACGGGCCTCGGTGATCCGCAGGACGGCGCCGGGCGCGGACGCGGCGGGCAGTTCGAACGCCACCATGCCCGACCGGGGGATGCCCGCCTCCAGCGTGGCGGTGTCGAACCCGGTGAACCGGTCGGTGGCGCCGAACAGCGTCCCGTCCCGTGCCTGTAGCTCCACCTTGCCGAGCCGGACCTGCTCCTTCGTCGCGGTGGCGGTCAGCGTGACCACCACCCACAGGCCGCGGGTCTGGCGTTCGCGCAGGCCCGCGGCGTTGGCGATGATCAGCTTGCGGCCGATCCCGACCGCGTCGACCCTGACGGAGTACGGCTCCGTGCGCACGTCCTCCCGCAGGCCGCCGGTGGAGGCGATGGGGGCGTACATGCGATCGGCGTCGGGAGTCAGCCGCTGGGCCACCCCGATGGCCGCCAGGAGCACCGCCGACACGGCGACAGAAAGGATCTTCCTCACGCGCGTTCCACAGCCGTCTCAAGGGTCGCCATGACGCCCTTCTTGTACCAGAGCGAGGTGCCGGAGCTGTAGCCCAGCAGCGACCAGCTCGGCTGGTAGACCTCGTCCAGCACCGACACGGTGAGCCTGCCCGGCTCGCGGACGGAGGCGGGCAGCTCCCAGGAGAAGCGCGCGCGCTCGGTGAGGCCGGGGTTGAGCAGCGTGCCGGCGTCGTCCGGGCGGACCGGCCGGTAGGCGTGGGTGCTCAGCTCCTGGCCGTCGAGCCGGGGTCGCAGGTCGAGATAGGCCTGGGGCAGGGTGGCGGGCTGCCTGCTGACGTTCGTGACGTCCAGGTCGAGGACCAGGTAGCGGCCGGGCGTGCCCGCGCCGAACGTGGCCAGGGGGTCCTTGGTGGTGAAGGTCGCCCGGTGGACGACGAACTTCAGCCGGTGGCCGGTCACCGGCTCGCCGAGCCCGACGCGGGGCGGCACGCGGGAGGCGTCCTCCAGCCCGCCGAACGGCCAGGCCACGACGAAGGGCAGCGCGACCACGCCGATGACGGCGGCGAGCCACATCCACAGGCGCCCGCGCGACGGTGCGACGGCGGGTGGGGAGCTCATGGGGGAATCCTCGTGCGACGGTTGTGGTCCTCGGTACCGGAACCATCGAGTTTATCCCCATCGAGACGACCTCGGACCAGGTCACAGACCGGACATTAACCGGACATTTCATGACATGGTGGTAGTTTCGCTACGTCCGGGGCGTACACGGTCATCCAGTGCGGGTGCAGCCGGTAGTAGACGACCTCGTCCTCCCAGTCGAAGGCGTCCTCGCCGTAGAAGTCCTTGACGTACGCCAGCAACTCCGGCCAGTCCGCGGCCGGCGGGCCGTCCTGCGGGTTGAGGATCTCCACGGTGCCGTGCGTGAACACGCCGAGGTCCTCGCCGCGCAGATGAGCCACGCTGGCGGCGGGACGGGCGGCGAGGTGGCGGGCCTTGGCGGCGTCGCGGGCCGTGCCGAACAGCCACCTGCCGTGCAGGAAGTGCCCGTCCACGCCGCTGATCCGCGGCTCCCCCTTCGCCGTCACGGTGGACAGGGCGAGCGTGCACATGCCGGTGAGGACCCGGGTGAGCTGCTCGGCGGTCAGCGTGCGCCCGGCGTCGATGATCGAGCGCAGGTGGGACGTGGAGCGGGACAGGGAGGCGTCGAGGAGGGCCTGGAGCTCCTTCAGCTCTTCCGGTGTTTCGCGCATGGAGATCCTCGTCCTGTCCGTCGGGTCGGTCCCTCGGGTCGTCCCTCGGGACCCTGTGTCGTGGAACCCGGTCCGCGCCGCCATCGGCGCCGACCGGTCGTTCCATGCTCTCCCCGAAATCTGACACCTAGTGTCGTGTTTTCGCCCCGTGTTCAGGATCTCTGTCGACAATCGCGGTCAGGATCGGGCCAGACCGTACGTGTCGGGTTCGCGCCAGACGGCCATGGCGGCGGAGAGCCGCACGGCGTGGGAGCGGAGGCCCTGCGTCGTCGCCTGGCGGAGCACGGCGAGCAGGACGGAGTGCTCGGCCCGGAACCAGTCCGCCGCCTGCTGGGCGTCTTCCAAGGGTTCCGGGCGCGTTCCCGGCGCGGGGGGCGAGAGGGTGCCGAGGCGCGCCTGTGGCTCCAGCAGCCGTGCGGCCCGGTAGGCGGTGCTCACGTAGTGGTCGATCGTGCGCCGCGCCGCCTGCCGGTCGGACCAGGGCCGGCCGGCGCCGCGTGCGTACGCGCGGAGCAGGTCGTGGAAGGCGAACCTGCCGGGGCTCACCTCGGTCACGAGGTGGGCGTCGAGCAGGATGTCGAGCAACCGGTCGGCCTCGGAGGGCTCGACGGCCGTCAGGCTGGCGATCGCCGGGCGGGTGATGTCCGGGCCGGGGTGGACGGCCAGCAGCCGGAAGAGGCGGGCGGCGTCCGGCGGGAGGAGGTCGTAGGACTTGGACAGCACGGTACGCAGGTCGGCGAGGGTGTCGCGGGTGGCGAACGCGGCCAGGTCGACGCGGCCCCTGCGCAGGTCCGCGGCCAGCGCGCTGAGCGGGAAGGACGGGGTGGCGGCCGCCCGGCCGGCCGCGATGGCCAGGGCGAGGGGAAGCCGCGCGCACAGCTCGACGATCTCCTCGGTGGCCTGCGAGTCCTTCTCCACGCGCTCCCGCCCCAGGCGGCGGGCCAGCAGGTCACGGGCCTCCTCCCGGGAGAGCACGTCGAGGGTGAGGAGCGCCGCGCCTTCCGCGGTGACCAGGCTGCTCAGGCCGCGGCGGCTGGTGATCAGCAAGGTGCACTGCGTGCCGCCGGGCAGCAGGTGGCGCACCTGCTCGGCGTCGCGGACATTGTCGAGGAACACCAGCATGCGCTTCTCGGCCAGCATGGTCCGGTAGAGCGCGGACCTGGCGTGGAGGTCGTCGGGGATGGTGTGCGACGGGACGCCGAGGGCGTGCAGGAAGGCCGACAGCGCGTCCTCGGCGCGCGTCGGGCAGCCGGCTGGCCCGAAGCCGCTCAGGTCGGCGTAGAGCTGGCCGTCCGGGAAGAGCTCGGCCGTCCGGTGGGCCCAGTGCAGCGCGAGCGAGGTCTTGCCGACCCCGGCGGTGCCGGTGATCACGCAGATGCGGGCGCCGCCGATGAGGAGCCGGTCCAGCTCCTTCAGCGCGTACGCCCGGCCGGCGAGGTCGGCCACGCCCGGCGGCAGCTGCCGGGGCACCGCGGGCAGCCCGGTCTGCCAGGCGTCGCCTTCGAGCAGGGCCGAGTGGATGTGCTGCAGCTCGGGCGAGGGGTCGACGCCCAGGTCCTCGGCGAGGCGGCGCCTGAGCCGGTCGTACATGGCCAGCGCCTCGGCCTGCCGGCCGCAGCGGCCCAGCGTGAGCAGCAGGCGCCCCCACAGCGGCTCCCGCAGCGGATGGCCGGCCGCCAGCTCCTGCACCTCGGCGACCAGCTCGCGGTGGCGCCCGTCGGCCAGTTCCAGGTCGATCCACCGCTCCACGGCCGACAGCCGCAGCTCCTCCAGACGCGTGGCCTTGGACGCGCGCAGGACGGTGGACTCGACGCCGTCGAACGGCCGGCCCCGCCACAGGGCGAGCGCCTCTTTCAGCAGTTCCCGTTCGGCGCTGGTGCCCCGTGCCGACGCCGCGTCGTGCAGCAGGCGGCGGAAGCGCAGCGCGTCGACCCGGTCGGGCTCCACGTCGAGGCGGTAGCCCTCCGGGGTGGTGCGGATGGCGTTGGTGCCGAGGTCGTGGCGCAGGCGCGAGATGTAGGTCTGCACGCTGCGCCGCTCGTTGGCCGGCGCGCCCTCCGTCCAGAGCGCGAAGGCCAGCTGCTCAAGCGAGACCGTCTCACCGGCGGACATGGCCAGGACGGCCAGCAGCGTGCGCAACCGGTTCGAACTCAGCACGACGGGGTCGCTGTCGCGCCAAACCTCCAGCGGCCCCAGGAGCGCCACACGGAGAGAAGCCGTCATGAGCGTCGGCCTCTGGTGGCCGCGCCGGCGACCGCCCTCACCGCCATGGTCCGGTCCGCCCCCTCGGCGGGAATCTGCGCCGGGAATGAGACGGTTAGGGGAAGACCGTTCTGACTTCCTGTTCTCATGTCCCTTGACTCTCCTCTGGTGAAGCACGTCAGAACAGGTCGCCGGGAGGGCATTCTCCGGACATATGCGTCAGGGACGGTAAGCGGGACGTGACGGTGGCCGGAGGAGCGGTAGGGTCACGGCGTGCCGGGCGCCGTGGTCGTCGACTCGGCGGCCACGGCGCTCAGGTGGGCGCGGATCGTCTCCACGTCGATCCCGAGCTCGCCGATGCGCTCGATGCCGAGAGACGTCAGGATGGTCAGGGCTTTGGTCCAGTGGTGGTGGGCCTGGCGCGGCCGGCCGAGCGCGGCGTAGGCGTGGGCGAGGCCGTTGTGGGCGCGGGCCTGGTCGCTCGGCTGGTCGAGGTCCGTGGCCAGGTCGAGGGCCTGGCGGTGGCTGTCGAGCGCCTCCGCGTAGCGGCCCTCGTCGTGTTCGACGCCCCCGATGCCGTGGATGGCCTCGAACTGGAAGTTGCGATTGCCGATCTTGCGTGAGAGGCGGAGAACCTGCTGGTAGCACTCGCGGGCCTGCTCGTGCCGGCCCTCCATGTGGTGCAGGAGGCCGAGGGCGTTGAGGCTGCTGAGCTCGCCGATCCGGTGCCCGGTGCTGCGGGCGAGGGTCAGCACGCGGACGAGGAAGTCGGCGGCCGTCTTCTGGTCGCCCAGCGCGAGGTGGACGTAGCCGAGGCCGAGCGACGCGCGGAGCTCGCTGGTGTGGTGGCCGATGGCCTGGGCGATGGTCAGCGCCAGCGTCAGGTAGCTGGCGCTCTCCTCGTAGCGTCCCTTGAACCGCAGGACGTTGCTGGCGCCGGCCAGCGCGTCCAGCTCACCGGTGCGGTGACCGATCGCCCGGGCCAGGTCCAGGGCCTGCACGAAATGGTCGAGGGCCTGGTCGAGCTGGTCGCGCCCGAGGTGGACGATGCCGAGCGTGTTCAGCGCGCGCAGCTCGCCGGACCTGTGCCGTATCTCGCGGGCGATGGCCAGGGCGCGTTCGGCGTGGCTGACGGCGGTGTCGTACCGGCTCTTGGAGCGGTGGATCTCCGCCAGCCCGAGGAGCGCGTCCATCTCCGCCGTGTGGTCGGCGGTGGTGTCGCGGGCGGCCGACAGCGCCCTGACGAGAATGGTCTCCGCTTCGGTGTAGCGGCCGCGGGTGTGGAGGCAGCGGGCCAGGGTGGCGGAGAGGTGGTGGATGTGCTGGCGGTAGCCGTGCTGGGCGGCGTGCTGGGTGAGGGGGAGGAGGTTGGGCAGCTCGGTGTCGAGCCAGGTCGTCGCCGTTGTGGTGTCGGAGATGCCGAGGTCGGCGTCGGTGGTGGCGGGCGGCAGGGGGCGGGTGTCGGCTTCGTACGGGTAGAGGAGGTTGACCGCGGTGGAGGCGGCGTGGGTGTAGTGGTCGAGCAGGCGGGTGATGGCGGCGCGCCGCGTGGCGGCTGACTCGTGGACGGTGGCCAGGTGGGCGGCGTGGGCGCGGATGAGGTCGTGCAGGTGGAAGCGGTTGGGGGCCGGTTCCTGGAGGAGATGCGATTCCAGGAGGTGGTCGAGGAGCGTGGCGGCGTGCGCGGCTGAGGTGTCGAGGAGGGCGCCGGCGGCCTGGGCGGTGATGTCGGTGCCGGGGTGCAGGCCGAGGAGGCGGTAGGCGTGCTGCTGGGCGGCGGTGAGGTCGCGGTAGGACAGGTCGAGGGCGGCGGTGATGCTGTCGTGGCCGGCGTGGAGCTCGCTGAGCCGGTGCTGGTGCTGGGTCAGGCGGTCGAGCAGGTGGGTGGGGGCCCAGGCCGGGTGGGCCTTCAACCGGGCCGCGGCCAGGCGGATGGCCAGCGGCAGCAGCCCGCACTGGTGGACCAGCCGGGTCAGCACCCCGTCGGGCGTGTGGCTGGTGCGGTGGTGTCCGGCGGTGTTGGTGAACAGGGCGATGGCGTCGGCCTGGGGCAGGACGTCGATGGACAGGGTGCGGACATTGTCCAGGCCGATGAGACGGCGGCGGCTCGTGATCAGAACCAGGCAGCCGGCCGTCCCCGGGAGCAGGGGGCGCACCTGCCCCTCGTCGGCGACGTTGTCGAACACGACGAGCATCCGCCGGCCGGCCAGCGTGCTGCGGTAGAGGGCGGCGCGGTCTTCCAGGTGGGTGGGGATGGCCTCGCCGGGCACGCCGAGGACGTCCAGGATCCGGGCCAGGGTCTCGGCGGGGTCGGCGGGGGTCATGCCCTCCGTGTGGCCGTGCAGGTTGATGAACAGATCGCCGTCGGGGAAGCGGGGGGCCAGCTGGTGGGCGGCGCGGATGGCGAGCGCGGTCTTGCCGACCCCGGCCATGCCGTCGATGGCGGTGATCATGGCGGTGGCCTCGCCGGCGTCTTCGAGCAGGGCGAGCTCCTGCGTGCGGCCGACGAACGCGGCCACGTCGGCCGGGAGCTGATGGGGCACCAGCCGAGCCGCGCGCACGCTCATGCCGACGGTGGCCTGGGTCAGCAGGACGCGTTCCGCGGGAGTGAGGCCGAGGGCGTGGACCAGGGCGTCGACAGAGGCGTGGCGGGGCCGGCGGAGCTCGCCCGTCTCCAGGCGGCGGATGGTGCGGACGTTGAGCCCCGACCGTGCCGCCAGCTCCTCCTGCGTCAGCAGCGCCCGCTCGCGCCACCCGCGTACCAACGCGCCCAGGCTCTGCTCCGACCGGTCGATCTGCGCACCGTCGTGTGCCTGTGCTGACATGAACACACCCCCGTGTCACCGCACGAATGGGGCACAGACTATGCCACAAAACCCCCGAAGCCACAGCGAAAAACCCCAGGCACGAGCCCCTCTCACCTTCTGCTCCCGGCTGGCGTGCCGGGGCGGACGACCTGGCCGCCGACGGGTGCCGTGGTCCGGCCCAGGTCATGATCCTTGACCCAGGTCAGCCACCGGTCCTCGCCGAGCGGACGCCGTGTCCTTGACGCGCCCCATCCTTGACGCGCCCCGGATCGGCGGACCAGCATCACTGGCACCGGGCCGGCGGCCGGCCTCCGGTGCGCACGACCCCCGCCTCACCCGCTATTCCCCTTCGCGTGCGAAGGCGGCGCGGCGCGGGCGGCAGCGAGGAAGGTGATCGCGTGTCCCAGCCCGGCACGGCCCCCGCCCCGGGGCGGACTCCCGCCTGGCGGTACGCCGTCGGGATGTTCGGCACGTCCATCCCGATCAACATGATCAAGGGATCGATGATCCTCTTCTACGTCGACATCCTCGGGCTCGACGTCCGCGCGTACGGCGCCGTCATGGTCGTCTACGCGGTCATCGACGTGATCGACAACCCGGTGCTCGGCCACCTGTCCGACCGCACCCGGAGCCGGTTCGGCCGGCGCCGGCCGTGGCTGCTGGCCGGCGCGCCGATGCTGGCCGGCTGCATGATCGCCTTCTTCTCCGCGCCGGACTCCCTGGAGGGCATGGGGCTCCTGCTGTGGTTCGCGGTGTTCGCGATCCTGTGCGAGGCGTTCGACTCGATGCTCAACGCGAACTACGGCGCGCTGCTGCCCGAGCTGTACCCGCGGGAGCGTGACCGCGCCGTGGCCAACAGCCTGCGGCAGGGGTTCCAGCTCGTGGCTCTGGTGATCTCGCTCGCGGTCACCCCCGTGCTCACCACGCGGGTGTTCGGCACCGAGGAGTCCACCCGGGGCTTCCAGGTCACGGCGATCATCTACGGCGCCGTGGCGCTCGCCGTGATCGCGTTCATGGCGCTCAGCGCCCGCGAGAACCCCCGCTACTCCACCCGCGAGCGGCCGCGGCTGCTGCGCAGCGTGGGGACGATCGTGCGCGACCCCATGTTCTGGACGGTCGGCCTCACCGGCGCCTGCTACGGCATCGCCATGGCGCTCGTCCTGTCGGGCATCCAGCTGTACGTGCGCTACTCGCTCGGCCTCCCGGTCGGGAACGCGCTCTACCTGCAGGGCATCGTCATCCTCGTCTCGGCGGGCGGACTGGTGGCCTGGACGCGCGTCGTCGCCCGCCGCGGCGCCCTGTGGACGTGGCGGCTCGCCTTCGCGGTCCTGGCGGCCGGCTTCGCGGCCCTGTTCCTGGCCACCGGCCTGGTCACCGCGATCGCCGCCGGCGTGGTCGTCGGAGCCGGCTGGTCGGGCATGCTGGCGACGAACGACCTCATCGTCGCGCGGGTGCTCGACGCCGACGCGGCCAGGAACGGGGAACACCGCGAAGGGCTCTTCCTGTCGGCGTTCGGCTTCTTCGGCCGGCTCAACGGCATCGTGACCGGGCTGGCGCTGGCCTCGCTGGGCGTGTTCTTCGGCTACGACTCGGGCGACGACCCCGGCGCCGACCCCGGGCTGGCGTTCCGGATCTACCTGTGCGTGTACCCGTTCGCGTTGACGGCGATCGGCGCGATCGCGGCGCGGCTCGTCACGGTCCCGGTCGAGACGCCACCCGAGGCGACCCAACCGGCCCAGCTGACCGAACCGGTCGGTCCGGCCGACCCACCGGAGGCGGCCGACCCGACCGGGCCGCCGGCGCCCGGCCCCGTGGACGAGTCGGCCGTGGAGCGGCCCCGATGACCCGCCGCGTCGTGATCACGGCCGACGACCTCGGCCGGGAGCCCGGCACGACCGACGTCATCGCCGCGCTGCTCGCCGACGGGCACGTCTCCGCGACCACGCTCATCTGCGTCTCGCCGGCCGCCGAGGAGGCCGCGCGTAGGGTCCTGGAGCTCGGCGTCGTGCCCCGGCTGCACGTCACGCTCACCAGCGAGCGCGGCCTGCCGCGCTGGCGTCCGCTCAACGGCGCGGCGAGCCTGGCCGACCCGGACGGCACCCTCAGCGACGATCCCCGGACCCTCGGCGCCCGCGGCGAGACCCCCGACGTCATCGACGAGGCGGAGGCCCAGCTGCACTGGATGCGCGACCGCGGCCCCACGCCCGAGGCCGCCGACTCCCACGCCGGCACCCTCTACGGGCTGCACGGCAGGTCGTGGCTGGCCGGGGCGCTGGAGTGGTGCGCCCGCCACCGCCTGGCCTTCCGCCTGCCGCGTGACCCCGGGCCGTACTTCGGCGGGCCGCTCCCGCCACCCCTCGCGGCCGCCCACGAGCGCGCCGTCGCGCTCGCCGACGACCTCGGCGTGTCCATCCCGAGGACGATCGCGACCAACCGGCGCCCGGCCCGCGAGCTCGGCTCCTACGAGCGGCTGCGCGACGACTACCTCCGCCGGCTCGCCGCGCTCCCCGAGGGCACGAGCGAGCTGTTCCTGCACCCGTCCCGCGAGGACGCGGTCACCGGACCGGACGGCGTCGTACGGACCTGGGAGACCCGGCTGCTGCGTGACCCGGTCTGGCACAGGGCCCTCGACCGTGAGGGCGTCGAGGTCGTCGGCGACTGGTGGACCTGACCCCCGAGCCCGCGCCCGACACGCCGAACCGCGCCGGGGGCCGCGTCAGGGGCCGGCCGCCGGACAATAGCGCGCGTCCGGAATTGTTCCTGGCGCGCTCCGGCCATTTGCGGCGCACGGGGTGACAGCGGGGTTTACCCGGCGGTTGCGGGCCTGGTGAAACCACGCCGCCGCGCCGATGATCCGTCGCTTACGCCAGGCGCGGGCGGTCCGGCGAAGAAGACTGGTATGCCGGGCGCCACGAACCGCGCGCGGGTGAACCGTAAGTGATTTACCGTTCGGTTATTGCTGGGGCGACCGTTCAGAAAGTATGGCTTTACCGCGCATCTGGCCTGTGTCACCCTCAGGTTCGGGTGAGGGGGCGGGAGCGGGAATGGGGCAAAGGATCGCTGATTTCGTGGTTCTGGTGCGCAGCATGCCGCTGGCGACGGGTTTACCCGCGACGGCGGCCTTCGCCTACCGGACCCTGGGTGAGCTGGCGGACGCCTACGACCGGATCGTGGCGCCGCTCGTGGCCGGGACGGTCGGCGACCCGGCCGAGCGGCGCCGGGTCGACCGGGCGCTCCGCGGCATGAGCGTGAAGATCGGGTACGCGGTGCTGGGCTACGCGCGCATGGCCGGGCGCGGCCGTCCGGTGGAGCTGGCGGCCCTGGCCGGCGCGGCGACCCGGCTCTATGACGACCTCATGGACGGCGCCGTGGACGAGCGGGTGGGCGACCGGCTGGGCGACCTGTTCCGCGCTCAGCCGTTCGCCCCGGCCGGCGACCTGGAACGCCTGCTCGCCGAGCTGTGCTACCAGATCGCCCGCCGCCTCCACCCGCTGCCCGACGCCGCCCCGCTGGCCGCGCTCAACGAGCTGCACGACTACCAGTGCCTGTCCCGGCGGCAGCGGGAGCCGGACCTGCCGCTCGACCTGCTGGAGAAGATCACCAGAGGCAAGGGCGCGATGGCCAACCTCACCCTGTGCAGCCTGGTCAAACCCCGCCTGGACGACGGCGAACGCGAGCTCGTCATGGCGCTCGGCGAGGCGCTGCAGTCCCTCGACGACTACATGGACGTCGAACGCGACCGGGACGCCGGGGTGCGCACGCTCGCCTCGCTCGGCTCGATGACCCTGGCGGACGTGGCCGGGCGCCTGCGCGCGCTGCGCCCCCGCCTGGTCGCCGCGTACGGCCGCGCCCCGGCCCGGCGGTACTGCGGGATGATCTATTTCCTGCTGCTGAAGTCGGTGGCCGGCCGGCGGCTGCCGGTGGTCGGCCGGCTGGCCCGGCGGCTGGCGTCCCGCTCCACGGTGCTCATGGCCTTCACCCGGGGAGACGACGCGCTCCCGCCCGCCCGCGCGCGAGCCCGCCCAGACGCCGGCGCGGAAGCCGGCGCGGAAGCCCGCGTGGAAGGAGGCCGGTCGTGAAGCTGCGCACGTCGGCGGTCGCCGCCATCCTCATCGTCCTGGTCGCCATCATGGTCGTGACCGTGATCGTGGCCTGGGTCTTCCTCCGGAGCGACACGATCAAGCCGGAGGACCTGTGGACCGGCGTGCTGCCGGTGTTCGTGGGCGTGCTGGCGGCGGTGCTGCCGTGGCTGCTGCAGCGGGGCGGCGCCCGGCGGCAGACGCTGGAGGAGGCGGTGCTGGAACGCGTCCCCGCGCTGAAGGCCAAGGTCGTCACGGAGTGGAAGGAGGAGCAGGTCTACCGCGGCCTGTACGAGGGCAAGCGGGCCGACCTGCGCTGGCGCAAGGCGCCCGCGTCCGACCCGGCCGCCCGCCTGGCCGCCGCCCTGCCCGACGCGGGCACGCTCGACGTCCTGACCGGCGGCTTCGCCCGGCACGCGCAGACCGGCGCGCCGACCAGGCTGGTGGTGACCGGCGCGGCCGGCGCGGGCAAGACGTCCGCGTGCGTGCTGCTGACGCTGGGGCTCGGCGACGCCGGCCCGCTCGTGCCGGTGATGTTCCAGCTCACCGCCTGGAATCCGGACGTCCCCCTGTACGAGTGGATGGCCGAGGAGCTGCTGGCCGCCTACCCGCTGGCCGCCGACGAGCAGCATGGCAGGGACGTGGCGGCCCAGCTCGTCCGCCACCACGTCCTGCCGGTCCTCGACGGCCTGGACGAGATGAGCGACCCGGCCAGGGCGCTGAGCCGGATCGAGGTGGAGACCGAGGGGCGGTCGTTCGTGCTGAGCTGCCGCACCGAGGAGTTCGAGGCGGCCAACGCCGGCCACGTGTTGCGGCAGGCCGTGGTCGTGCGGCTGGAGCCGTTGTCGGCCGACGAGGTCCGGGCGTATCTGAGCGACCACGCCGGCGACGGGCTTGACCCGGTGGCCGCGAAGCTGGCCGTCAGCCCGGCGAGCCCCGTCGCCGAGGCGCTGAGCACGCCGTTGATGCTCTCGCTCGCGGTGACGCGCGGCGGGGAGCCGGTCCGGCCGGAGCTGCTCGACGCGACCGACCCCGGCGCGGCCGACCGGATCCGCCGCCACCTGCTGGGCAGCCTCGTCGACAAGGTGTTCGCGCCCAAGGGGAACGTCAAGGAGCCCACCTCCCCCGTCAAGGCCCGCCGCTACCTGGAGTTCCTGGCCGGGCAGGTGGACGAGTCGGGGCGGCTGGCCTGGTGGCGGCTCTGCCGGGCGGTGCCCGTGCCGGTGTTCGTGATCGTCGCGTTCGTGGTGGCCACCGTCGCCTGCTCCGGCCTGGCCGCGGGGTTCTTCACCGTGTTCGGCCGTCCGTGGGCGGGTTTCTGGATCGGGTTCGTGGTGGGCGGGCTCGGCTCGTTCGTCGTGTCGCTGCTCCCGCAGGAGGATCCGCAGCGGGCCCGGCCCCGGCTGCGGCGGGCGGTGCGGGCGTACGCGCTGCTCAGGACGGTCGGGTTCGGGGTGACCGGCGGCGCCGCCAGCGCGCTGATCGTCTGGTTCCAGTTCCGCTCGCCGTTCTACGTGGTCGTCGGGGCGGTGCTGAGCGGGCTGACGTTCGCCCTGGCCCGGTACGTCAGCGAGCCCAGCGACCCCATCCAGGCGGTCACGCCGCAGTCGCTGCTGGCCAGCGACCGGGCGGCGGTGCTGTTCGCGTGGATGGCGGGCGGGGTGCCGGGCGCCCTCACCGGCGCCTACCTGGGCGCGGCGCTGAAGACCGGGCACCGCCCCGAGCTGGCCACGCTGCCGATCATGGAGCTGCCGCCCGCGGCGCTCGCGCTGCTCGGCGCGCTGGGCGGCGGCGTGCTGAGCGCCGCCGGGCTCGGGCTGATGGCGCACGGTTCGAGCTCGTGGGGACGGTTCCTCACGACCAGGGCGTGGCTGGCCGCGCGGGGCTCGACGCCGATCCGGCTCATGAGGTTCCTGCACGAGGCCCGCGAGCGCGGGGTGTTACGGCAGTTCAGCGGCTACTACGAGTTCCGGCACCGGCTGCTGCGGGACTACCTGGCCCACCCGGGGCTGGCCATCGAGGAGCCGGAGATCCCGCCGGAGGAGGGCCCCGACGAGGGGTCGGCCACGGCCACCTCGGCGGGCCCGGACAAGGCCCAGTAGATGCGCTGCGCCGGCCGCTCGCCGGGCCGGCGCAGGTAGCTCGCCTCGGGGAACCTGATCCACGCCCAGCTCCGCCCGGCCCGCCCCGGCAGGAAGTGCAGCTCCGGCAGATCCCTGACCACCTCGGCCAGGCTCTCGCCGCCGCCCTCGCGGTAGACGAACTCGACCCCGGCCCGCGACGCCTGCCCGGACGACCGCTCGCGCCTCTGCCGCACCAGCAGGTCGTCGACGTCGCCTGGCCTGGTCAGGTCGTAGGTGCGGTGGCCGTCGGACTCGTGGACCCGGAACCGGATGACCTCGAACGCGTGCCTGCGCAGCACCTCGCTCTGCGCGTTGAGCCAGCGCGGCTCGAACTCGCGCTGCCACCGTTCGAACAGCACCAGCGCGACCGCCCGCACCAGCAGGTAGAGCGCCAGCATCACGGCGCAGGCCACCACGGGAGCGCGCCACGGATCCGGCAGCAGCAGCCCGATCAGGCCCAGCGCGGCCGTGACGGTCGCCCAGCCGACGCTGGCCTGCTGAGCCCGCCCGAAGCGGGGCCCGTGCAGCCCCAGCAGCCGCCTTCGCACGACTTCGGCCACGCCGTCGGCCGGCGCCAGCGGAACCGGCAGCTCCGGCCGGACCGACTCGGTGTCATACGTCACTACCCGCAAAGCCGTACTCCCCAAAGGCGATTAACTGCCACCGTATTACTTACGCGGGAGGATGGCTATCCTGCGTGCCTCCTCACAGAAATGACTGTCTCCGGCGTCGGTCTCGCGGTCCGGATCCGCAATATCACGGTAGCCCGGCAATCGGCTGCGCGTGATATTGCGGACCGGTGCAATCCCGGGTAGACCATGAACAACAGGGCGGTCCACCTGCGCGGTGCCGGCGCCCGCTGATGTGAAATTTCCTCTAATGCGGCGGGACCAATATCTGCCGCAGCGCCAATTACGTGTCACCGCCGGCACCTGGCACGGCGCCTGGCACGGCGCTGTCACGCGTCAGTCAGGGTGCCTGTCACCGCGCTTGTCACGGTGGTGGCGAAGCCGCGCATGCCGAGGGCGTTCGGGTGGAAGGGGGCGGCGGAGGAGGCGGGGACGTACGGCTCGATCCACCGCGTTCCCGGCGGGGTGCACGGGTCGTGTCCGACGCTCGGCGTCTCCAGGTCGATGAAGCCGACGCCGGCCGTGGCGGCCTGCTCGGCGAGCATCCGGTTGAAGTACTGGAGGGTGGCGCGGATGTAGTTGGCGTCGGAGCTGATGATCGGGATGCGGGGGTAGCAGCCGTTCGGCGGGGCGTACGTTGCGTAGCCGACCACGAAGATCCGCGCCTGCGGGGCGCGGGCGCGGATGTCGTTCGCGAGCCGGGTCAGCGCGGGGCGTAACGCGTCGGTCCTGACCCGCCAGCTGTCCTGGCCGTTCACGAGGTAGTCGTCGTTGCAGGCGTCGCCGACGGGCGGCGGCAGCAGGTTCAGGCAGTCCTCGATGAAGCCGGTCAGGCCGACGTCGTTGGCGCCGATCTGCACGGTGACCAGCGTGGTGTCGGCGGTGACGGCGTCCAGCTGGGGCGGCACCGAACCGAGGTCGGTGCTCTGCCGCTCGTACATGTCGGTGGTCTCGGCGCCGGAGCAGGTGACGTCGCGCAGCGTGCGGGCGCCGATGGCCCGGGCCGTGAGGTGCGCGTAGTTGCGGTCGGAGCGCAGGCAGCCCAGGGCGGACAGGATCTGGTCGGGGATGAGCGGCCCCGCCGCGGCCGAGTCGCCCAGCGCCACGTACACCTCGCCCTGGCGGGCCCGGGCGGCGGGGGTGAGGGCGGTGAGCAGCAGGGAGGCGGCCGTGAGCACGGTCAGCGTCCGTCGGACCATGGAGACTCCTTCGGCGTGAGTAGGGGGTGCGGAGTTCCGGGTCAACGATGAGCCGCCGCGGTCATTCTGTGAATGGGGCGGCACGGTAAAACCACGCTGTCAAATCCGCGACACATCAAAAACCCGGCCGGCCATTGGCGATCGCCTATTCGCCGCCGTACGGGCTCTGGCGCGCGGGCCGCGGGGCGCGTTCCCGGGCGCGAACGACTTCCCGCGGTGCCGGCGGAAGCGGTTCGCGCCCGGGATGTTCAGGCCCCTGCCGGGCCGGATGGACGCCTTTTCGGAAAAGCCGTTTCCGGCCCCGCGCTCAGGACCTCGCGGGCAGGACGTTCGCGCCGTACTGGCCCTCGTAGTTGCCGGGCGGGGAGAACACGAACACGATGTACGACTCGTTTTCCTGGGCGCCGTACACGCGGCCCATGCCGACCTTGGTGCTGCCCACCCAGACGAGCTGGGTGAAGTGGCCGGTGCGCATGAAGTCGCCCGGCGGCTGCGACCAGTCATAGTTCTTGATCTCGTCGTACCACAGATTCACGGCGTCGGCGCCGGGGTGCTTTCCGCCGCCCCAGAAGATGTTCTCGCCCAGGTCGTCGCGCAGGCCGTCGTGCCCGGCGTCCAGCCGGTTGTAGCGCGACCTGGACGCGGCCCGTTCCATCGCGTATTTGGTGAGCTCGGCGTCCTCCTCGAGTTTCGGCGCGCCGTGCTTGGCCCGGTAGGAGTTCGCGGCCGCCAGTGCCTCTTCCCGGAATATGACGTCGGTGGCGTCCGGGAGCGCGTCGCGGATCGGTTCCATTTTTCGATCTCCTCGTCGAGGCCGGAAAGTTCGGACTCCTGGATCGTGCGCCTGTCCAACTGGCCGGTCAATGTCCGGAAGCGGACATGCGCGGCCGCGCCGTTTCCGGGGGATTATCCGGTGCCATTACGGCTGCCGCGGCCGGCGTAGTTCGGGCGGCGCGCGATATTCGCCGAGTCATCGGTCCGGTCAACGCCCCGTTTTCCGCTCACGGCGCGGTCGGCGGCTCGGCCTCGTAGGCCCGGTGCAGCGTCGCCAGGAAGGACGGCGACTCGGGCAGGGGCACCGAGCCGATCCTGTGCACCGCCACGCCCGGCGTCCACGAGTTCATGACCGCCGCCCCGGCCAGCGAGGGCAGGTCGGCGATGGTGATCTCCCTGGCGTGCTGCGGGACGCCGAGCCCGTCCAGCCGCCGCCGGACGATCGCCATCGTGGTCCCCGTCAGCATCCCGGCCACCGGCCACACGACCGCGGCGCCGTCCCAGAAGGCCAGGTTCCAGATCGTGGCCTCGCAGAGCCGGCCGTGACGGTCGAGGAACGCGGCGTCGTCGAAGCCCCGCGCTTCGGCCTGGCGGCGGAAGTACGTCTTGGCCGCCTCGCCGACGTGCTTGACGCCCGGGAGGAGCCGCTCGTGCTCGACCGCCGCCAGCGCCAGCGGGCCCGCCGGGGCGGACGCGGCGGGTCTCGTACGGACCAGCACGTCGAGGTCGTCGCCGGCGGACTCGTACACGGTGGCCGTCAGCGAGAGGTCGGACGGGCCGGGCTCCAGCGCCGCGCGCAGCCAGGACCGCACCCGGTCGTCCGGCAGCGTCCGGCCGAACAACTCCTTCGACGCCGACCGCAGCCGGTCCAGATGCAGGTCCAGGCCGCGCACCCGGCCGCCGCGCACCTGCATGGCGGTGAAGTGGGCGTAGCCGGCGAAGGCGAGCGGCGCCAGCTCGTCGGCGGTCGCCGGACGGCCGTTGCGGTGCGCGACGTACGAGGTGGCCACGGTGTCCATCAGCGATCTCTCCTCAGCTCACAGGCCCGACGACGGGGGACAGGCACGAGCCTGCCGCAGCCGGCCGCGCTCTCCTAGCACCCCGGCCATGGGAGCGTCCGCCGTCACGGCGGCGCGCTCGGCTCGGCGGGGGACGGCTGGGGCGGGGGATAGCTGGGCGGGGACGGCTCGGCGAGGGACGGCTGAGCGAAGGCGGCTACGAGGCGGGGAGCGCCAGGGCGGCGCGCACGCCGGGCTCGACCGCCGCGCGGAAGGCGGCGTCCAGCTCGGCGGGGGAGGCGGTGGTCTCGCCGTCGACCCACGCCCGCAGCAGCCCCATGAACGCGCCGACCACGCAGGCCACCAGCAGGTCGAGCGCGGGCGATGACCGGGCGCCGGCCGCCACCAGCTCGTTCCTGACGAGGGCGGACAGCAGCCGCTCGCCCCGCGCGTGCACGAGCCCGCCGCCGCGCCGGCCCATGAGCGCCCGGACCAGCCGCTCCTGCTCGCGCACGTGCTCGAACATCGGCCGGCTGAACGCGAACAGTTCCGCCGAGCCCGCGGCGGGCACGGGATGGAGGAAGGCGAGGTCCCGCATGGTGCTGAACAACACGTCCTGCTTGTCGGTGAAGTGGGCGTAGAAGGTGGATCGGCCCACGTCGGCGCGGTCGACGATGTCGCTGACGGTCACCGCGTCGTAGCCCTTCTCCAGGATGAGCGCCACGAGCGCCTCCTGGATCAGCCGCCGCGTACGGCGCACCCGCCGGTCTCCGGACACGTGCCCATCCTTTGTTCGGTAGTGCACACCACAGGTGAGCTGCTTCTTGACTACCCCCACATTATGAACACACCATTCGACACGGGACACCATGTTCGGAAACGGAGGCACTGGTCATGGGTCTGGGAAAGCTACTGCACCATCACGCCGAGCACGCCGAGCACGCCGACCACGGCGGCACCATCGACCACCCGCGGGCGTACGAGGTCTTCGCCGCGATCGGCTTCCTCGGCGGCCGCCGGGCCGCGTTCACCCGCCTGGCCGCCGCCGGCCGGCCGCGAGCCGGGGACCGGGTGCTGGACGTCGGCTGCGGCACCGGCTACCTCAGCCGCGTCATCGCCCCGGTGGTCGGGCCCGGCGGTCACGTCACCGGTCTCGACCCGTCGCCCGCGATGATCGACTACGCGCGCCGGCGCGCCCCCTCCAACTGCTCGTACGAGCTCGGCGAGGGGCAGCGGCTGCCGTTCCCCGACGGGTCGTTCGATCTCGTGGTCTCCAGCCTGGCCGTGCACCACATGCCCGCCGAGGCCAGGCCGGAGGCGCTGCGGCAGATGTTCCGCGTGCTGCGGCCGGGCGGGCGGCTGCTCATCGCGGAGTTCCGCCCGCCGCGCGGCCGCCTGGCCCGGCGTCTCGTCGGCCTGCTCACCGGGCCCGCCATGCGGCACGACCCGCGCGAGCTGCTGGGCGGCATGATCCCGGACGCCGGGTTCGAGGTGGAGGAGGAGGGCGACCTGCCGCACCTGATGTACTACGTCCGCGCCGCCCGCCACCTGGGCGGTTAGCAGCGGCCGCCCCGCGGCTATGAAAGCCTCGGCAGAGTCCGCTCCCCCCATACCAAGGAGGGGTATAGGCGTCGATGCCGTCCGTGAACCTGCGGCTGTCGGTCAACGGCCGCCGCCACGTGCTCGACCTCGACACCCGGGTCAGCCTGCTCGACTGCCTGCGTGATCACCTGCGCCTGACCGGCCCGAAGAAGGGCTGCGACCAGGGCGCCTGCGGGGCGTGCACGGTGCTGCTGAACGGCGAGCGGGTCAACTCCTGCCTCGTGCTGGCCGCCCAGTGCGTGGACGCGGAGGTCGTCACCATCGAGGGCCTCGGCGCGACCGAGGCCGGCCGGGCCATGCAGGAGGCGTTCGTCCGGCACGGCGCCCTGCAGTGCGGCTACTGCACGCCCGGCCAGATCTGCTCGGCCGTGGCCCTGCTGGCCGAGTACGCGGCCGGGATGCCGAGTGCCGTGGGCTCGCGGGCCCTGACCGACGACGAGATCAGGGAGCGGCTGTCGGGCAACCTGTGCCGGTGCGGCGCGTACGCGGAGATCCTGGCGGCCGTGCGGGACGCCGCCGGGTGACCGTCCCAACCACCGGTTGGCATACGGTAGGGGGGTATGGTACGTTGAACGCATCGGCGAACGCGACACGAAAGGGTTGATCGACATGGCCACCGCCACCTACACCGTCACGGGCATGACCTGCGGCCACTGCGTGAGCTCCGTGAAGGAGGAGGTCGGCGAGCTCGCTGGGGTCACCTCCGTGGAGGTCGACCTGGCCAGTGGCCTGCTGACCGTGGAGAGCGAGAGCCCGATCGGCGCGGCGGACATCGCCGCCGCCGTCGAGGAGGCCGGATACCAGGTGGCGGGTCAGGCATGAACACCGCTACCAGACTCGGCGCCTACGCCCTGGGGCTGGCCGTCGTCTTCGGCGGCGCCCTGGGCGCGGGCCGCGCGGTCGGACCGGCGGCCCCTCCGCCGCCGAAGGCCGCGGACCACAGCGCCATGGCCGCCGGGAAGCAGGAGGAGGCCGCGCACGGCCACGACGCCACGCAGCAGACGAAGAGCGATACCCCCGGGGGGCTCCAGGTGTCCGACAACGGCTACACTCTCAACCCGCTGACCACCGTCAAGGCCGGCAAGCCCGCCGACTTCCGCTTCACGGTGACCGGGCCCGACGGCCGGCCGGTGACCGACTACCAGGTCGAGCACGAGAAGAAGATGCACTTCATCGTGGTCTCGCGGGACCTGGCGAGTTTCCAGCACGTGCATCCGGAGATGTCCGCCGACGGCACGTGGGAGGTCAAGCTGACGCTCCCCGACGCGGGCTCGTACCGGGCCTTCGCCGACTTCGCCCCGGCCGGGGGCGACGGCATGACGCTCGGCGCGGACCTGCCGGTCTCCGGCGACTACGACCCGCAGCCTCTGCCCAAGGCCGTCCGCACGTCGAAGGTGGGCGACTACACGGTCTCGCTGACGGGCGACCTGGTGCCGGGCCGGTCCAGCAAGCTCACGCTGAGCGTCAGCAAGGACGGCGAGCCGGTGACCGACCTGCAGCCGTATCTTGGGGCGTACGGTCATCTGGTGGCGCTGCGCGCGGGTGATCTGGCCTACCTCCACGTCCACCCGGAAGAGAGCGACAAGGCCGGGCCGGAGATCACCTTCTACGCCGAGGTGCCCAGCGGCGGCGACTACCGGCTGTTCCTCGACTTCCAGCACGACGGCAAGGTCCGCACCGCGGACTTCACCGCCGCGGCCGGCGAGGGCCAGCCCCGCCCCACGGCGGCGCCTGAGCCGGCGCACGGCGACCACACCCACTGAACACAGGACGCGAACGAAAGGAGAGGCCGATGTCCTCCGTAGCCGAAGGCGGGGCCGTCGAACTCACGATCGGCGGGATGACCTGCGCGTCCTGTGCCAACCGCATCGAGCGCAAGCTGAACAAGCTCGACGGGGTCACCGCCACGGTCAACTACGCCACGGAGAAGGCCAAGGTCACCTTTCCCGCCACCGTGGACCCGCGGGAGCTGATCGCCGAGGTGGAGAAGGCCGGCTACACCGCCGCCCTGCCCGCCCCCGCCCCCGAGCCCGGCGAGGCGTCCGGGAGCTCCGGCGCCACCGGGGGCGACGAGCTGCGGACGCTGCGGCAGCGGCTGGTCACCGCGGTGGCGCTGAGCGTGCCGGTGATCGCGATGGCGATGATCCCGGCGCTCCAGTTCACGTACTGGCAATGGTTGTCGCTGACCCTGGCGGCGCCGGTGGTCGCCTACGCGGGCTGGCCGTTCCACAAGGCGGCCTGGGCCAACCTGCGGCACGGCACCGCGACCATGGACACCCTGATCTCCATCGGCACGCTGGCCGCGCTCGGCTGGTCGGTGTGGGCGCTGTTCCTGGGCAGCGCAGGCACGCCCGGCATGAAGCACCCGTTCGAGTTCACCATCGAGCGCACCGACGGCTCGGGCAACATCTACCTGGAGGCGGCCGCGGGGGTGACGGCGTTCATCCTGGCCGGGCGCTACTTCGAGGCCCGCTCCAAGCGGCGGGCCGGGGCGGCGCTGCGGGCGCTGCTGGAGCTGGGCGCGAAGGACGTCGAACTGGCCGACGGCCGCCGGGTCCCGGTCGAGCGCCTGAAGGCCGGCGACACGTTCGTGGTGCGCCCCGGCGAGAAGATCGCCACCGACGGCGTGATCGTCGAGGGCACCTCGGCGGTGGACGCCTCCATGCTCACCGGCGAGTCGGTGCCGGTCGAGGTCAAGCCCGGCGACGGGGTGACCGGGGCGACGGTCAACGCCGGCGGCCGGCTGATCGTCCGGGCGACCCGGGTCGGCGCCGACACCCAGCTCGCCCAGATGGCCAAGCTGGTGGAGGAGGCGCAGACCGGCAAGGCGCAGGTGCAGCGGCTGGCCGACCGCATCTCGGGCATCTTCGTGCCGATCGTGATCGCTCTGGCCGTCGGCACCCTGGGCTTCTGGCTCGGCACCGGCAACGGCGCCGGCGCGGCGTTCACCGCGGCGGTGGCCGTGCTGATCATCGCCTGCCCGTGCGCGCTGGGGCTGGCCACGCCGACCGCGCTGCTGGTGGGCACCGGCCGGGGCGCCCAGCTCGGCATCCTGATCAAGGGCCCGGAGGTGCTGGAGTCCACCCGCCGGATCGACACCGTGGTGCTGGACAAGACCGGCACCGTCACCGAAGGCAAGATGGCGCTCACCGACGTGCACCTGGCCGCGGGGGAGAGCCGGGAGGAGGTGCTGCGGCTGGCCGGGGCCCTGGAGCACGCCTCCGAGCACCCGATCGCCCGGGCCATCGCCCGCGCCGCGCAGTCGGACGCGACGGTGGAGGACTTCGCCAACGTCGAGGGGCTCGGCGTGCAGGGCGTCGTGGACGGCCACGCGGTGCTGGTCGGCCGCCCCCGCCTGCTGGCCGAATGGTCCCAGCACCTGCCCGACGACCTGGCCGGCAAGCTGGCCGAGGAGCAGGCCAAGGGCCGCACCGCGGTGGCGGTCGGCTGGGACGGCGAAGCCCGCGCGGTCCTCGTCGTCGCCGACGTGGTCAAGCCCACCAGCGGGCAGGCCGTCGCCGACCTGCGGGCCCTCGGCCTGACCCCCGTCCTGCTGACCGGCGACAACGAGGCGGTCGCCCGTACCGTCGCGGCCGAGGTGGGCATCGACGAGGTGATCGCCGAGGTGCTGCCCGGCGACAAGGTCGACGTGGTCAAGAGGCTGCAGGGCGAGGGCAAGGTGGTGGCCATGGTCGGCGACGGCGTCAACGACGCCGCCGCGCTGGCCCAGGCCGACCTCGGGCTGGCGATGGGCACCGGCACCGACGCCGCCATCGAGGCGAGCGACCTGACGCTGGTTCGGGGCGACCTGCGGGTGGCGGCCGACGCCATCCGGCTGTCCCGCCGCACCCTCTCCACGATCAAGGGCAACCTGTTCTGGGCCTTCGCCTACAACGTGGCGGCGCTGCCGCTGGCGGCGCTGGGTCTGCTCAACCCGATGATCGCGGGGGCGGCGATGGCGTTCTCCAGCGTGTTCGTGGTGAGCAACAGCCTGCGCCTGCGCGCCTTCTCGTAGGAACCCCGATCCGGGGGAACCGCCCCGGCCGGCTGCACAGCCGGCCAGGGCGGGCACGTTTGCGCTCCAGTTGCCCCCTCTGGAGCCATGCCAGACTAGGAGCTTTCGTCCGATTTGTATAGATGTGGGATGGATGGCTGCCGGGCGGCGACCCGTGGCCGGCCGGGCCGCCGCCGGGATCTCGGCGACGGCGTCAGACGCGCCGCCAGAGCGCGGGCACGTTCGGCGGCTCCCACCCGGGGAGCGCCGTGTGCGGCTGCACGCACTCGTACGCCAGCCCGCCGTACGTCACCCGGTTCCCCGCCTGGACGCGGTGCCCGCGGTCCACGTGCCGCCCGGCAAGGTGGGCGTGGCGGTCGGGGTCCCAGGAGGCGTCAGTGTGGGTGTCGCGGTGGGTGTCACTGTGGGCGTCACTGTGGGGGTGGGGTCGGGCGACGGGGTGCTCCCGCCGCCGAAGTCCACGTCCGAGCAGGTGTAGAAGGCCTCGTTGCTGCCCACCACGCGCTGCCAGATCGAGTAGAGGACGTGCCGGCCGGTGCGCTGCGGCAGGGTGATCGTCCAGTTGGTGAACGTGGTCGGGTTCTGGTTGGTGAATGTCCTGATGTGGACGAGGTCCGACCACCTCAGGGGCATGGTCGGGTTCCAGCCCTCGCGGGTGATGGAGAACTCGAAGTCGCTGTTGGAGTGGGGGGCGGAGGCGTGGTAGGTCAGTGTGAAGCTGCCGGGCCGCACCTGGGTGGCCGGCCAGTCGGCGCGCTGCAGGTCGAGGCCGCGGTACTTCTCGCGGCCGGCGCTGCAGAGCTTGCCGTCGGGGATGAGTTCGCGGTGCCGTCCGCCCGCCTCCAGCAGGGAGACCTCGTTCCAGTCGTAGAACGCCTGGGTGCCGCCGGCCGCCACCGCGGCCTTGCAGGCGTCCGACTTCGGGGCTTCCGGTCCTTCGTTCTTGCAGACGTACACGCGGCTGGGCGGGTTGGACATCGTGCCGTGGGCGTTGGCCGCCGAGGCGGGCAGCAGGGCCAGCACCCCGGAGACTGCCGCCGCGGCGGCGATCGTGGTCTTGCGCACGTCGTGCTCCTGGGGGGTGACGTATTAAAAAGGAAACCTTCCTAAGAATTAATGATTTCTGACGTCCGCGCAAGCGATTCCGGCCTGCCTGCGCCCGCCCAGGCCGGGAGGGGTGCCCCACGGGTGACTCCGGGTCACGTGCGACGATGGTGTCATGGAGCCGTGGGGGACGCGCTCTTCGAGCCTCGGCCGGCACATCGAGGTCCTCGATCGCGACACCTGCCTGGCGCTGCTGGCCGCGACGGTCGTCGGCCGGGTGGCCTGGTCGGTGCCGGGCGGGCGGCTGGAGGTGCTGCCGGTCAACTACGTGCTCGACGGCGACGACCTCGTCTTCAGGACCTCCCGCGACGACCGGGTCACGACCGGGGCGCCGATGTCCTTCGAAGTGGACGAGGTGGAGCCGGCGCTGCACGCGGGTTGGAGCGTCCTGGTGCAGGGGCACGCCGAGATCGTGGAGGAGCCGGGGGAGATCCGCCGGCTGGAGGAGCTGGCGGGTGCGCCGTGGGTGGCGTTCCTGGAGCCGGTGTTCATCCGGCTGAGATCGGACGACATCGTCGGCCGCCGGCT
>DASUCK010000314.1:0-16628 GCA_036276095.1 Nonomuraea sp.
TTCGCGGACGACGGGACATGGGACTCCCGCCGACGCCGCACACCGGCGTTCCGAACGCGGCCATCGACCTCCGCGCGGGCGACCCCCAAAGGACTTGACCGGGACCTGGGAAGTGCCGGGGAATTAGTAACCGCCCTTGACATAGCGGGCGTGGAGGACTTCGCCGGGGAGAGGCTAGCGTTCGCTCCACTCGTCTTCCAGCGCCGAGTGGACGATCGAGTCGCGCCATCCCTGCGGCGTGTGCACGTGGTGCCGGATGCGGCCCTCCTCCACCATGCCGGCCGTGAGCATCGCCAGCTGGGCGGGCAGGTTGGCGGGGGAGCGGGCGCCCCAGACGCGGTGGAGCCCGAGCTGCTTGAACCCGAAGGACAGCAGCAGGCGTACGAGCTCGGTGCCGACGCCGCGACCCCACACGTCGCGGTGCAACCCGAAGCCGATCTCCGCGCTGTGGGGGTGGTCGGCCTCGATGCGCAGGCGGGCGACCCCGATGACGTCGCGCCGCTCGGCGTCGATCACGGCCATCACGTACAGCAGCCGCGGCTCGGCCTGCGCCGCGCTGACGGCCTCCGCGACGAGCGCGGTCACCTCGTGCAGGCTGCGCGGCGCGAAGGGCATGTGCTGGGTCACGCCGGGATTGCCGTAGATGGCGTGCAGGGCGGGCACGTCGGCCTCCGCGACGTCACGGAGGCCGAGTCGTTCGCCGTTCCACCGCACGTGACGCATGCGGAGACGGTAACGCGATTTCAGCGATCTTCACAAGCCCTTGTCAAGTCGCGAGTTGACTTCCGTAAGCTCGGGCGACAAGTTCGGCGATCGCGCTGTGCGCGCCGAGCGGCTCGGCGTGGCCGGCGTCGATCTCGGCGGCGGCCTGCTCGACGACCGTGCGCGGGGCCTCGTGGCCGATCATGCAGGGGGCGATCGCCAGCCGCAGGGCGCCCGCGGCGCGCAGGCGCTGCGCGGCGACGCTGACACCGGGGTCGCTGTCGAGCCCGGCCGCGACCACGGGGAGCGTGAGCCGGGAGGCCAGCAGCACCGCGGTGGCCTGCACGGCGCGCACCGCGCGCTCGCCGCCGATCGTGCCGAGGATGACGGCGTCGACGGGGCTGGAGACGTTCAAAAGGCGCACCCGGTCGGCCCTGGCCAGGCCGCGCTCGGCCAGCCGGATGTGCAGCGCCTCGGCCAGCAGCGGGTGCGGCCCGAGCGCGTCCGTCACCGCGGCGGTGGAGCCGGTGAGCGCCACCGCCTTGCCGATCTCCGCCATGACGACCGGGTCGTCCCAGGTGAGCAGGGGCACCACGACGGCGTCGCGACCGGAGGGCAGGGAGTCCGCCAGATCGGCGACGCTCGTCAGCCGGACCTCGATCTGCGGGTTGTCGACGCGTACCACTGCCGCGATCTCCTCCGCCACGCCGGCGATCTCCCCCGGGGTGGCGAGCACGAGCACAGGGGCGTCCGGCGGCAGGGACGTGGGCACGGGACGGCGATGGCGGCCGCCGCCCGGCCGGGGGGCACGTTCACGTACAGGCAGGCTCACAGGCGCGCAGTTTATGCCTATCCGGGGAACGTTGTTCCGTGAATAGAGTGGCAATTCCGTCACAACACGGGCGCAGTGACCGAGATCACATGGGTGCCCGCTAAGCGCCTTACTTATTCGTACAGAATGGGAAAACTGTGCCGCCGGCTCACCCCCCGCACTTCCCGCTGTCGAGCGCGCGGTCAAAGCCGTGACGGGCTCGGCGCGGGCGGCGTTGGCAGCCGCCGCCCGCGCGGCTTCCGCGGCGGAACGCGAGCCCGTCACGCGAAGGGCCGTCTCGCGAAGGGCTGTCTCGCGAAGGGCCGTCATGTGGGGCCTCAGGCGAAGGGCCCGACCTGGCCGGGGATCCGGGGCCGGTCGTCGGGCCGGACGCCGGCGGCGAGGTCCACGTCCCGGGTCTCCGGCGCGATCGCGAGCCCGAACGCCGTCACCGCCAGCGCGACCACGACGTAGATCGACACCGCCACGGTCGTCCCGTACGTCTGGAACAGCTGGAGCGCGATGATGGGCGCCAGCGCCCCGCCCACGATCCCGGCCACCTGGTAGCCCATGGACGCGCCGCTGTACCGCAGCCGCGTGGTGAACAGCTCGGCGATGAACGCGGCCTGGGGCCCGTACATCGCGGCGTGCGTGACGAGCGCGACCACGGTCGCCAGCGCGATCAGCGGGAACGACCTGGTGTCGAGCAGCGGGAAGAACGCGAACACCCACACCGCCGCGGCGATCACGCCCGCCAGGTAGACCGGCCGCCGCCCGAGCCGGTCGGACAGCCGGCCGAACAGCGGGATCAGCGCCAGCTGGAACGCCGAGCCGATGAGCACCGCGTTCAGCGCCACCGACCGGTCGAGTTCCAGCTCGTTGGTGAGATAGACGATGATGTACGCGGTGAAGGTGTAGAACGCCACGTCCACCCCGATCCGCGCGGTGAAGGCCGACAGCAGCGCCCGCGGGTGCGTGCGCAGCACCTCCAGCAGCGGCATCCTCGCCTTGGCGCCCCGCTGCTCGACCTCGGCGAACAACGGCGACTCGCTGATCCTGAGCCGCACCCACAGGCCGACGAACACCAGCGCTCCCGACAGCAGGAACGGCACCCGCCATCCCCACGACAGGAACGCCGCGTCGGACTGCACGAACGACAGCAGCGTGAGCAGCCCGGTGGCCAGCACGTACCCGGCGGGCACGCCGACCTGCGGCCAGCTGGCGTGGTAGCCGCGCCGCCGGCCGTCGCCGTGCTCCAGAGACATGATGACCGCGCCGCCCCACTCGCCGCCGAGCCCGAGCCCCTGCGCGAACCTGAGCACGGCGAGCAGGATCGGCGCGAGCACGCCGGCGCTCGCGTAGCCGGGCAGCACGCCGATGAGGAACGTCGAGACGCCCATCACCAGCAGCGTCACCACGAGCACGGTCTTGCGCCCGGTGCGGTCGCCGAAGTGCCCGAACACCACGCCGCCGAGCGGCCGGGCGACGAACGCGACGGCGTTGGTGGTCAGGGAGGCCAGCGTCGCGTTGAACGGATCGAGGGAAGGGAAGAACAGCTGCGGGAAGACCAGCGTGGCCGCCGTCGTGTAGAGGAAGAAGTCGTACCACTCCAGGGACGTGCCGATCAGGCCGGCGAGGATCACCCGCCGCGTTTGCCGCGTGGAGCCTGACATGCGATCGCTCCTTGCCTGTCGAGGGGCAGTGAAATCAACATAAGAATTGTTCAACAATTCGACAAGGGGTTTGCTCCATGATTTCCTGCTGACTGTGGACGACCTGGTCGCCGACCTCTCCCGTGACCGGCCCCGCCTGGGCCGGAGCAGCACCGCCGAGCGGGTGGCCGACATGCTGCGCGACCGCATCAGCGCGGGCGTCGCCCGCCCCGGCCACCGGCTGTCGGACAAGTCGATCGCCGAGGCGCTGGGCGTGTCGCGCAACACCGTGCGCGAGGCCTTTCGCCTGCTCGGCCACGAGGGGCTGCTCGTCCACGAGCTCAACCGGGGCGTGTTCGTCCGCCTCCCCTCCGTCGAGGACGTCCTCGACCTCTACCGCGTGCGCCGGGTGCTGGAGGGCGCGGCGGTGCGCCGGGCGCCGTCCCCTGAGGCGCTGGCCGCGATCGAGGAGGCCATGCGCGATGCCGAGCGGGCCGCCGCCGAGAACGACTGGCAGCGGGTCGGCACCGCCAACATCCGCTTCCACCAGGCGCTCACCACGCTCAACGACAGCCCGAGGATCGACGAGCTCATGCGCCAGCTACTGGCCGAGCTGCGCCTGGTCTTCCACGTGATGGAGAACCCCCGGGCGTTCCACGAGCCGTTCCTCCACCGCAACCGGGCGCTGCTGGAGCTGATCGAGGCCGGCAAGCCCGACGAGGCCGCCGCCTACCTCGACGACTACCTCGACCACGCGGAGAAACTGCTCGTCCGCGCGTACGAGCCGAACCGCTAACGTGTCCGGCATGGACCGGATCTTCACCGTCGCCGAGGCCCGCTCCCTGCTGCCCGGGGTCATCGAGGACGCCCGCGTGGTGATCGCCGCCCGCGCCGACCTGGCCGAGATCACCTTCGACCGGCACGCCAGGGGCGGCTCCGAGCTCGGCGGCCTCCCCGAGATCAAGGCGCTGGAGGCCCGCATCGAAGACATCCTCGGCGGGTGGACCGGGCGGGGCATCGAGGTGAAGGGCATCGCGCCCGTCCTGGTCGACTTCCCCTCGGTGCGCGACGGCGTGTCGGTGCGGTTGTGCTGGATCGAGGGGGAGCGGGAGCTCGGCTGGTACCACCGTACGGACCTGGGCTTCCCCGGCCGCCGCCCCCTCTGATCCGGGCGGGCCCCCTCAGGTCATCTCGCCAGGCCGGGTGGGGGGTCGGGGCGGTTGCCGGCCGGGGCGTCCGGCCGGCCGATGGCGGGTCCCGGTGGATGGGCCGGCGGTCGGCCCGGTGGTTGGCCCGGTGATTGGCCGCCGTGTCCAGGAGGTTCCCAGGACCGGCCGGGCGGGTTCGGGCGGGCGTCGGGGGAGTGATCGGGGACCGGGTTCCTGGCCGGGCGGCTCCTGGCGGGCTGCCGGGGCGGCGGGTCCGCCCGCGGCGGCGTGGCCCGGACGTTCCCCGGGGTCGTGCGGGCGGCGACCGGGACCGTGCGGGTGGAGGGGGTCGTACGGGTGGGTCGGGGCGCCGGGCGGTCGGTGCCGGGCGGTCGGGCGCGGTGGTCGGCCCGCGTCGCGCGGGGCGGACCCGGTTCGGCGCGCGGCGCGGACGCGGGCGGGTGCGGTGTCTGCCCGACCGGCACGCCGTCGGGATGGACCGTGACCATGCCCGGAGGCGGCGACGCGGTGGTGCCGTCGTCGGGGACGGGATGCAGCGTGGGCAACCGGCCGGGGACGCCGATCAGCAGTGCGGCCACGCCGAGGTTGAGGAGCCCCGCCACCACGACGGAGATCCGGATCGCGCGGGCCCGGCGTCGCGCCGCCGCGTCGCGCTTACCGTCCGTCACGAGGCCGGGGCCTGTGCCGTTGCCATGTCGAGACCTCCGGTTGAGAGCGGTCAACCTTTTCGATCTAGGCACGGATGACCCCTGTGGTCAAGGGGGTTGACGGGTCTGGCATTCCGGCGAACGTGGTCGATCCTTGATCAGCCGGACACATTGCCATGCCGGATCGGCAGACGTGAGCGGCCGAGCCGGCGCGGCCCGGGCTCCCCGGCTGACCAGTACGGGGGCCCGGCCGGCCTGCGTACGGCGAGAAGCGCGGTCAGCCTCGGGTTCTCGCCCGCTCCCGCGACGGCCGCCGCCACGACGGCGATCCAGACCGTCGGGGACCCGGTCGCCCCGCACTCGAATGAGTGTTTGAAGCATCGCATACACTCGGCCCTATGACAGGCGCGTTCCAAGCATCATTGCTCGGCCTCGACGAGGAGCTCGGCGTCGGCCCGCTGGGCGCCGCCGTCCGCAGGACACACCTCGGCCGCGGCGCCTGGATCGACCTGCGGCCCGGCTGGCTGTCGGGCGCCGACCCGCTGTACGAGCGGCTCGCCGCGACGGTGCCCTGGCGCGCGGAGCGGCGCCGCATGTACGACAGGGTCGTCGACGTGCCCCGCTTGCTGAAGTTCTACGACGAGGACGACACCCTCCCCGACCCGGTGCTCGACGAGGCCAGGCGCGCGCTCGACGCCCACTACGCCGCCGAGCTCGGCGAGCCGTTCCGCACGGCCGGGCTCTGCTTCTACCGCGACGGCCGCGACAGCGTCGCCTGGCACGGCGACACCATCGGCCGGGGCGGCACCGAGGACACGATGGTCGCCATCGTCTCCGTCGGCAGCCCGCGCCCCCTGCTGCTCCGCCCACGCGGCGGCGGCCACTCGATCCGCCACGACCTCGGCCACGGCGACCTGATCGTGATGGGCGGCGGCTGTCAGCGCACCTGGGAACACGCCGTCCCCAAGACCACCCGCCCCGCGGGCCCGCGCATCAGCATCCAGTTCCGCCCCCGCGGCGTCCGCTGACGCGCGGGCCGGGCTACCGGAGGGTCAGCCGCGCGACACGGCCCTGCTCGCCGGCGGCCCAGCAGGCGCCGTCCCGAGCGCACGACACCGTGTCGAACGAGCCGTCGTCGAACGTCTCCCAGCTGCGCCCGCCCGAGTACGTCACGTCGCTCCCCGTCGGCCCCACCGCCACGGCGGCGAACGGCGGGAACGGCAGCCAGGCCACGCCCGACCGGTACGCGGGAGGGGGTGTGGTGGCGGGCTGCCAGCCGGCACCGCCGTCCCTGGTGACCGCTCCGGCGTTCGGCGACGGCCGGTCGGGCCGGAAGTCGCCGCCGACCGCGATGCCCCAGTGCCGGTCCCGGAAGGCCAGGCCGAACACGCCCCGCGCCGGGTCCCCGGCCGGGATCGGCGCGTCGGTCACCGTCCACGTGCGCCCCCGGTCGCCGGAGTGGAACACCCGCGCCCGCGCCGCGCCGCCGCTGGCCAGCCAGGCGTCCCGGCCGCCGGCCGTGACCAGGCACTGCCCGCTCGCGGCGAACCCGGCCTCGCCCGGCAGCGCCTCCGGCATGCCGTCCGGGGGCAACACCTGCCAGCTCCGGCCGCCGTCCTCGGTGGCCAGGATGCGGAACCTGCCGTCCACCGGGTCGCTCATCGCGAGACCGTGCCGCCGGTCGAAGAAGGCCAGGCAGTCGTAGAAGGCGCGCGGCTCGTCGTTCCTGAAGGTCTCCGTCCACGTGCGGCCGCCGTCGTCGGTGCGGTAGACGCGCGAGGCGGCGCCCTCGCCGATGGACAACGCCACCGCGCGGCTCGCGTCGAACGCCTCGATGTCGCGGAACTGCAGGTCCGCGGTGCCGGGCGGGGAGACGTTCAGCCAGGTACGGCCGCCGTCCACGGTCCGCACCACCGTGCCCTCGGAGCCGGAGGCCCAGACCACGTCGCGGCTGACGGACGACAGGCCGCGCAGGCGCGCGGTGACCCCCGTCTCCTTGAGCTCCCAGCCGAGCCGCGGCGGGCCGGCGGCCTGCGCGGGGTACGGGGTCGCGGCCGCCGCGACCACGAAGATCGCCGACATCGCGCTCAACGCGATTCCAAGCCTCATGCCGGGCAAACTAATCGAAAGGATCAATACCGTCCATGCCCGCCGAGCACAGGTCCTGCCCGATCGTCCTTCGTCCCGCCTTGTTGTTCCATTCGGCGTGCGGGTAGTCGATGGCGTCCGTACGGCGGTGGCATCCGTTCGTCGCGCCGCGGCCACCCCTCGGGCGAGTCCTCCCACCGGTCCACGGACTCCTGCGGCACCGAGTAGCAGGGCACGACCTCCTGGACGTGGGAGGTGTTGAACGTGCAGCCCTCGCACTGTTCCGCGGCGGGCTGCGCCGCGTCCTTTCATCACGTCGGCGGCGTCCATCGTGGCGCGGGGTGAGCTTCTTGATCGCGGCTCGCTACGTCCTTGGCCGGGTCTTCCCGATGTCCTGACGCCAGGCCGGCGGCAGCGACGGAGAATCCGTACCGGTATCAGCAATTGTCATAAGATCCCTGGCATGCTGCGGGGACGCCAGGAGGAGCAGACGCGGATCGACGCGCTGCTCGCGGCGGCCCGTGAGGGCGTCAGCGCGGCTCTGGTCGTCCGCGGCGACCCGGGCATCGGTAAGACCGCGCTGCTGGCGCATGCCTCGGCGCAGGCTCGCGGCATGCGGGCGCTCCGCAGTGCCGGAATCGAGTCAGAGGCCCAGCTGCCGTTCGCCGGCCTGCACATGCTGCTGCGCGGAGAGCTCGGCCGACTTGACGCGCTCCCGGCCCCGCAGCGGCGGGCGCTGTCCGGGGCGTTCGGGCTCGACGCCGGGGGCGGCGGTGACCGGTTCATGGTCGGCGCCGGGGTGCTGTCGCTGCTCGCCGACCTCGCCGAACAGGCGCCGCTGCTTTGCCTGATCGACGACGCGCAGTGGCTGGACCGGGCCTCGGCGGAGGCACTGCTGTTCGCGGCCCGGCGCATCGACCGGGAAGGCATCGTGCTGCTGTTCGGGGTCCGCGACTACGTCGGCGCGCTCGACTCGCCGGGCATCCCGGAGCTTCGCCTGGCGGGCCTGGACGCGCCGAGCGCCGCGGCCGTGCTCGACGACACCGGCGTGGTGCTGCCGGCCGCCCTGCGCGATCGGCTGGTGAGCGAGACCGGGGGCAACCCGCTGGCGCTGCGGGAGCTGCCGCCGCTGCTGTCGGAGCGGACCGTCGCGGCCAGCCCGATACCCCTGACCAGCCGGGTGCTCGACGCGTTCCACCACCAGGTGCGCGCGCTGCCGGCGCCCAGCCGGAGCTGGCTGCTGCTCGCCGCCGCCGACGACACCGGTGAGCTGGCGGTGCTCGCGCCGGCGGCCACCGAGCTCGGGCTGGCGCTCGACGACGTCCAACCGGCCGAGGCGCGCGGGCTGGTCGCGCTGGAGGCCGGGACCGTGACGTTCCGGCACCCGCTGATCCGGGCCTCCGTCTACCACGGCGCGTCGCTCGGCCAGCGGATCGCCGCGCACGCGGCGCTCGCGGCCGCCTACGGCGCCCGGCAGGAGACTGACCGGCAGGCCTGGCATCTGGCCGCCGCCGCCACCGGCCCGGACGAACGGGTCGCCGAGCGGCTGGAGCTGGCGGCGAAGCGGGCGATCGCGCGCCACGGGTACGCCGCCGCGGCGGCCACCTACGAGCGGGCCGCGCAGCTCAGCCAGGAGCCGGCGGCGGCGACCCGCCGGCTGGTCCTGGCCTGCGAGGCCAGCTTGCACGGCGGCGAGCCGGACCGGGCCCGCGCCCGAGCCGAACGGCTCTCCCCGTCGGTCACCGATCCGGCGATCCAGACCCGGCTGATCGCGGTACGAGCCGGCGCCGACTTCGTCACCGGCGCTCTGCACCGGGCCCACGCGCTGCTGACCGCCGGCGCCTCGCTGATCGCCGCCGGGGACCGCTCGCGTGCGTTCTGGATGCTGCTGGAGGCGGTGCACGCCTCCTGGGCGCTGCCCACCGACGAGCGGCTGATGGCCCGGACCGTCGACCGGTTCGAGGCGTTGGACCTCGAACCGGCTGATCCGCTCGCGCCGGTTGCGTGGCTGGTCCGGTGGGCCACGGCGGTACCACTGGGCCGCGACCCGGCCGGCTTCCCGCCGCTGGCGCAGGTGCTCCCGGCCGCACTCGACGCCGCGGCCGCGGTCGGCCCGCGCGCGCTCGTGCGGATGGGCACGATGGCGTTCGCCACCGGCCGGGACGACGAGAGCGCCGAGCTCGCCACCGCGCTCGTCGCGGACGCCCGCGCGGGCGGCATGATCGACGCCCTGCCCGGCGGACTGGGCCACCTGTCGATGGTGCAGACGCAGCTCGGGCGCCACCGGGAAGCGCTGATCAGCGGCACCGAGGGGCTGCGCATCGCCCACGACACCGGCCAGCCGCTCTGGGTGAGCTACGCCGCCGGTGCGCTCTCCTACCTGGCGGCGGCCGAGGGGGACGAACCGGCTTTTCAGCGGTACGCCGACCAGGCGGCGCTGACGCGGGACGCGCCGACCGGCGCGCGGCCGGGCACCCCCCTGGCGCACGCGGCGCGGGCGTTGCTGGACCTCGGGCTCGGCCGGGTCCAGGACGCCTTCGACGGGTACCACGCCCTCGTGAAGGGCTCCTACCGCCACCAGGGCATCGCGTTCCGGATCATCCCGGACCTCGTCGAGGCCGGGGTCCGGCTGGGCCGCGGGCACGACGTCACCGTTCCGCTGGCGCGGTACACGACCTGGGCGGCGACGCTGCGGCTGCCGTGGATCGACGCTCTGCTGGCCCGGTGTGAGGCGATGACCGCGCCCGACGCCGAGGCCGAGTCGCACTACCAGCGCGCGCTGGCGCTGCACGAACCTGAGTCCCGCCCGCTTGAGCGTGCCCGCACTGAGCTGCTGTACGGCGAATGGCTACGCCGCTCGCGCCGCAAAACCGACGCTCGCACGCACCTCACCTCCGCGCTGCACGCCTTCGAGGAGCTCGGGGCCGTGCCGTGGGCCGCCCGCGCCCGCGCCGAGCTCGGCGCCGCCGGCGCCCCCGTCGTCGGCGCGACAAGGCTCGACACGTACGCCGGCCTCACCCCGCAGGAGCTGCAGATCGTCCAGCTCGCCGCGCAGGGAATGGCCAACCGGGACATCGCCGCGCGGCTGTTCCTCAGCCCGCGTACGGTCGCCTACCACCTCTACAAGGCGTACCCGAAGCTCGGTGTCAGGTCGCGCGGCGAGCTGGCCGGGCTGGAAGCCGGCCGGGTCGCCGCACAAGGCGGTGGGTGGGCACCTTCCGGATGACCACCGGACCACCGTCCGGACGGCGGGCTGTCGTCGTCCATGACGATCTCCCGCTCTCCCGGAGGAGCTGGGGAACCACCCGGAGGGGTCAGGTGGACTGGCGGGTGGCGCCCCAGTCGAGCAAGGCGCCGGCGGTGGCGAAGCGGCGGGCCGAGACCGACTCGCCGAGCAGGATGCCGACGACCTGCCGGCCGTCGCGCTCGCCCGCGAACGCCAGGCAGTAGCCGGCCGCGTTGGTGAAGCCGGTCTTCAGGCCGATGGCGCCGGGCGTGCCGAGCAGGCGGTTGGTGTTGCGCCAGGCGTAGGAGCGGTGCGCGCCGGTGGCGTCCAGGGAGTGGTGGCGGGTGCCGGCCGCCGTCCTGATCAGCGGGTTCCGCAGCGCCTCGGCGGCCAGTACGGCCTGGTCGCGGGCGGTGGAGTAGCCGTCGCTGCCGGGCATCGGCAGGCCGTCGGCGTTGACGTACCGGGTGTCGTTCATGCCGAGCTCGCGGGCGGTGGCGTTCATCTTGGCGACGAAGGCGGTCACGCCGGGGCCGTACGTGCGGGCCAGGGCGTGCGCGGCGTCGGCGCCGGAGGGGAGCATGAGGGCGTACATGAGCTCGCCGACCGTGAGGCGGTCGCCGGCGCGCAGGTCGGCGGTGGTGCCGCCGCCGTTCACGGCGTACGCGACGTCCGCGCGGGCGATCTCGACCACGTCCGTGGGCTTGGCGGTCTTCAGCACGACGTACGCCGTCATCGTCTTGGTGAGGCTGGCGATCGGCAGGCGCTCGGCGGCGTGCTTGTCGAACAGCGTCTCGCCCGAGGAGGCGTCCATCAGGTACGCGGCCCGCCCGTGCACCGCGGGCGCGTCGAGCACGGCGGCGGCGGGAGCGGCTGCGCGGAGAGGGCCGGTGTAGGGGGAGGAGGGGAGCGGGGAGACGGTGTGGGGGGAGGCGGTGTGCGAGGAGACGGCGTGGGGGGAGGCGGGGAGCGGGGTCCGCGCGTCGGCGGCGTACGCGGGCGCCGTGAGCCCCGTGGCCAGGGCGAGGGCGCCGGCCACCACGGCCCGGCGGGCATTCCGGATACGCATGCCCACCAGAGTGCCGCCGGTTTTGGGATGCCGTTGACGAAATAAGCGAAATTTCGTGACAAAGCGGTCAAGAACGTCGATATATCAGGGCGATTCGTATCAGGTAAATCTTTTCTGGTACGCCGCTCAGCGGCCACTCCAGAACGTGTCCGACACCTGTTCCCCACCGACCAACTCGGCGAACAAATCCTCCCACAACGGCATCACCAGCTCCGCCGCGTACGCCCGCGCCGCTTTGGCCGCCGCCTTCCCCATCCGTACCCGCCGCTCGCGGTCGGCGATGACCCGGCCGAGCGCGGCGGCCAGCGCGTCCACGTCCCTGGGCGGCACCAGCACCCCGTCCACGCCGTCGCGCAGCACGTCGCGCGGCCCGGTCGGGCAGTCGAAGGCCACCACCGGCAGCGCGTGCGTCATCGCCTCGATCATCACCATGGGCAGGCCCTCGAACCGCGAGCTCAGCACGAACACCGAGGCCGCCGTCAGCTCCCGCTCCAACTGGTCGGTACGCCCCGGCAACGCCACGTGGTCACCGAGCCCGTACTGGTCGATCAGCCCGGCGAGCTGGCTCCGGCGCGGCCCGGTGCCGATGACGCGCAGCCGCCACTCCGGATGCTCGGCCACCACCCGCGCGAACGCCTGGATCAGCAGGTCGAAGCCCTTCTGCGGCACGAGGCGCCCGGCCGCGACCACGACCGGCTCGACCTGCGAGGACGGCTCCTGGTCGACCTTGTGCACGGCGTTCGGGATCTGCACGATCGGGGTGCCGGGGACCAAACGCTGGTATTCGCGCGGGTGAGCACGGTGATCGCGTCGAGCCGCCCGTAGTGGCGGGCGATCTCGCGGCGGATGGTGTCAGGGTAGGCCGACACGTTCATGTGCTCCTGGGCGACCCTGATGACGCTCGCCGGGGTGCGGCGGGCGGAGATCAGACTGAGCGCGGGCCGCGTGGTGACCAGGATGCCGTCGCGGAGGGCTTTGCAGTAGTCCATGACCGCCCGCTCCACCTGCTCGGTGAAGTAGCCGGCGGCGAACTCGCCGCGCGGCACGACCTTCCCGCGCACCCGGCGCCACGCCCTGCGGGCGATCGAGTCGGGGCTCCTGCCCCCGCGCTGGTCGACCAGCGCGGTGACGGCGACGCGCGGGTCGATCCAGAACTGGGGCCGGTCGCGCCGCCGTACGACGCTGACCAGCTCGACCTCGTGCCCGGCCGCGACCATCGCGTTCGCCTGGTCGACGACCGCGCGGATGGTGCCGCCCATCCCGTACGCGTGCAGCAGGAGATAGCGGATCCGGTGCACCTGACCGGCGGCTTCTCCGACCGTGCGCTGCCCGTTCATGCCGTCGCACCCTACCGGCGCTTCCTGGCGATTGGCTGGCAACGGGCGGCCGGGGAGGGGGCGCCAACCGCCGGCCGCGAGCCCTCGGGTGATCTTTCCCGCTAAGATCGACGAGTGCCGCCCGGGCAGCACGGCCGAGGCGAGGGGAGAGCGGCATGGCGGACGAAGCGGTCCTGGGCATGCTGGCCGAGCGGTTGTCGGCGCTGACGGGGCGGCCGTGGCGGGTCCGCCAGGGCCGGGTGGAGGGGCCCTGGGCGGCCGCGGTCACGTCGCGCGGCGACCACGCCGGCCGGCCCGGCCATCTCGACCTCGACGTCGTCCTCACCGCCGGCGTGATCGGCGACTGCGTGACCGGCTACGGCGCCACCCCTGAGGAGGCCGTCGCTCGCGCCGTTCACATCTGGCTCGACACCACCGCCGCCGCCGTCCTCGAACTGCTCGTCGGCGACGGCTCCCACGCCGCCCACTTCGCCTCCGACGACCCCGACGGCTTCCCCGGCCGCCACGCCGTCCACGGCGGCATCACCGGCTGGGGCGTCGGCGACCACCACGACGCCGTCCAGCGGTGGGCCGTCCGGCACGCGCTCCTCCCGCACCTGGCCCCGGAGCTGAAGGGCACGATCGGCCGCGACCCCTTGGTCGGCGTCAGGGCGTTCTTCGGCGGCGGCGCGGGCAGGGAGACCGCCGAGGTCAGGGTCGCCGGCGTCCGTCACGAGACGGCCTCCCGAGCCCTGGCCGGCCTCGACTGGCCCCGCCCCGCGACCGGCCTCTCCTACGCCCGCACCTTCATCCTCCTCGCCGACCTCGATCCCGGCTGAGCCCGCCGCGCCGATCACTGACCGGCGAGGCCGGTGTGCGCCACCCCTCGGACGATCTGCCGCTGGAACAGGACGAACACCACCAGCAGCGGCAACCCGGCCAGCACCACGGACGCCATGATCTGCGCGTACCGCAGCCCGAACGTCCCCTGGACGACGTTGGCCAGGCCGACCGGGAGGGTCATGGTGTTGGGATCGGTGGAGACCAGGAACGGCCAGAGGAAGTTGTTCCAGGTGGTGATGAACGTGAAGATCGAGACGGCGGCCAGCACCGGACGCGACAGCGGCAGCACGATCGTGAAGAACACCCGCCACCGCCCGGCCCCGTCCACGAACGCGGCCTGTTCCAGCTCCGGCGGCACGTCCTGGAAGAACTTGAACAGGATGTAGACGATGAGCGGCGCGGCCACCTGCGGCAGGATGATCGCCCACCACGTGTCGACCATCCCGAGCGCCACCATCTCGGCGAAGAGCGGCGCGATGAGCACCTGCGGCGGCACCATGATCCCGGCCAGGATGAGCGCCAGCAGCGCCCGGCGGCCGCGGAAGTGGGTGCGGGCGAACCCGTACGCGGCCATCGCCGAGAACAGCACGGTCAGGAACGTGACGACGATCGCGGTGACGGCGGAGTTGACCGCCCACTTGACGATGCCGCCGGTCTCCAGGACCAGCCGGTAGGAGTCCAGGGTGACCTCGCTGCCGAACCACTGCAGCGGGATGACCGTGGTCTCCTCCTCCGGCTTGAGCGAGGTGGCGACGGCCCAGGCGAGCGGCGCCAGCCAGAGGGCCGCCAGCGCCAGCGCCACCACCAGCAGGACGACCTGGCTGAAGCTGAACCGCTTGGTCATGACGAGCCCTCCGGGCGCTTGCGGAACAGCCGGAGCTGTGCCAGGGAGACGATGACGATGATGGCGAACAGGATGTACGACACGGCCGAGGCGTAGCCGATGCGGTAGCCGGTGAAGCCGACGTCGTAGGCGTATTCGATGATGGGTCTGGTGCTGTCCTGGGGGCCGCCGCCGGTCATGAGGTAGATCTGGTCGAAGACCTTCAGCGAGGCCAGCAGCTGCAGCACGATGATCAGCGCGGTGGTGCGGCCCAGCATGGGGAGCGTGATCGAGCGCAGCTTGTCCCAGGCGTTGGCGCCGTCGATGGCGGCGGCCTCGTACAGGTGCTGCGGGATCGACTGGAGGGCGGCCAGGTAGAGCAGGAAGTTGAAGCCGACCGTCCACCAGACCGTGGTGATCACCATCGACCACATGGCGGTGGACGGGTCGCCCAGCCACAGCACGTCGGTGCCGAGGGTGCCGTTGATCAGGCCGTAGTCGGGCGGGTAGATCATCTGCAGCCAGAGCAGCGACACCACGGCCGACGGCAGCAGGAACGGCCCGAAGAACGACAGCCGCCACAACCACTGCACGAACCGCAGATGGTGCACCAGCAGCGCGAACGCCAGCCCCAGCAGCACCAGCGGGACCGTGCTCAGCACGGTGAAGACGAGCGTGTTCCACAGCGAGCGCCACATGCGCGGGTCGGTGAACGCCTCGGCGTAGTTGCCGAAGCCGACGAAGTCGTCGTTGGTGCCGGCGATGTTGACGCTGGACAGGCTCATCCGCAGGCCGAGCAGCGTCGGCCAGACCAGGAAGGCCACGTAGATCACCAGGAACGGGGCGACGAACAGCAGCCCGTGCTGCGTCCAGCCGCGCCTGACCTTGGCCTCGGCGACGGGTGCGGTGGCCGCGGGGGCGGCGACGGTGGTCGTCATCAGCGCTCCTGGGCGGGGAAGGGGTTGGGGGCGGACAGCAGCCGGTTCAGCGCGGCCTTGGCGGCGGCCAGGCCCTCCTCCGGGGTCCGCGTGCCGCCGATCACGGGGGAGAACGCCTCCCCGAACTCGATCCACAGCCGCGACGCCGACCCGCCGAACCACACCTGCGGGTCGAGCGCGACCTCGGTGATGACCGAGCGGTACTCCGACTGCGGGTGCAGCGCCAGGTAGTCGGGCTGCTCCAGCGTCGGCAGGTACGCGGGCACGTGCCCGGCGACGGCCCAGTCGGCGCTGTTCTTGACGAGGTAGGCGATGAAGCGGTAGGTGGCCCGCTCGATCTCGGGGTCGCGGTCGCGCTGGTGCGGGAGCACGAACGCGTGGCAGTCGGCCTGCGCCGAGCCGGTCCCGAAGACGGAGGGGAAGCGGGTCATGCTGAACGGCGTCCCGCGTTCCTTGAGCCCGGTGGTCTCCCAGTCGCCGTTCCAGAGGAAGGCGGCCTGGTTGTTGGTGAAGTTCGCGACGGAGGCACCGTAGTCGGTGCGCCAGTCGCACAGCCCCTCCTTCCCGAGCTGGGCCATGAGCCGCAGGGCCTGGAGCGCCTTGGCGTCGTCGATGGCGATCGCGGTGCCGTCGTCCGACAGCAGCGCGCCGCCGCTCTGCGGGTACAGCGACCACCACACCCGCCAGGGGCCGACCGTGCCGAGCCCGAGGGCGTCGAAGGCGAGCGGCGGCTTGCCGCCCATCACCTCCTTGGCCTTGCGCAGCATGGCCAGCAGCTCTTCCGGGCCGTTGGTGGGCAGCAGCTTGCCGTCGGAGCCGAGCAGCCCGGCCCGGCCGCAGAGATCGGTGTTGTAGTACTGCACCATCGGGTGGGCGTCGAACGGGATCGCGTACAGCACGCCGTCGAGGTGGGCGCGTTCCCAGATGGGCGGGCTGAAGTCCGAGCCGCGCAGGCCCGCCTCCTCCAGCAGTTTCACGTCGATGGGGTCGAGGATGGCCCCGGCGCCGATCCCGGCGATGCGGGACAGGTGGAAGGTGGCCAGGTCGGGCGAGCGGCCGCCGGCGCCGGCCATCGCGACCTTGGTGTAGTACGGCTCCCCCCAGGCGAGCACGTTCTCCTCGACGAAGACGTCCGGGTTGTCCTTGGCGAACGCCTGGACCATCTTGTTCATGATGATCCCGTCGCTCGCGCCGAGGAAGTGCCAGTACTGGACGCGGGTCTGGGACGAGCCGAGCCCGACGGGGATGGCGCATCCGGTGGCGGCGGCGCCGGCGAGTGCGAGGCTTCCGCCGAGAAGCAGGCGGCGGGAGATGTGAGGGGGATCTTGCACGGTGGCCTCTTCC
>DASUCK010000315.1:0-30354 GCA_036276095.1 Nonomuraea sp.
CCATCATCGACATCGGCGACACCGGTCACGGCGTACCCGAGGCGATCAAGGATCGGATCTTCGAGCCGTTCTTCACGACCAAGAGCGTGGGGCAGGGCACGGGGCTCGGGCTCGACATCTCGTACCGCATCGTGGCCGGGCGGCACGGCGGCGAGATCAGGGTCCGCTCGGTACCGGGCGACACCTGGTTCGAGGTGCGCCTCCCGCTCCGCGAGCCCGTACCGGCCGCCTGACGCGGGGCCCGTGCCGCCGAGGACGGGGCGTCGCCGGGTCCCCGGTGGAGGTCGCCGTCGATGAAGAGGCCCGGTGGGCGGCGGGCTATCACGGGTCGGGGAGGTGTTCCGTGAGCGCCCGCGGAAGGATGTCGTGGGCGGCGCGGAGGAACCGCTGTTCCTCCTCCGCCTTGCCCTTCCCGCCGTCGCCGATGGCGGCCATGGCGGACCGCAGCCAGGCCGGGTCCAGCCGTTCGCGGTCCACGGCGAGCTGGTGGAGGAACAGCAGGCGGAACCGGTGCCGCGACTCCGGGTCCGTGGGCGCGAAGCCGAACAACGCGAACCGCAGGCAGGTGTCGTAGGCGTCGGCGAGCTCCGCGGAGCTTTCGCGCTGCCCCGAGGCGAGCCAGAGCGTGATCAGCGCGTTGACGGCGGAGACGGGCCGCTGCCGCTCCGGGGAGTCGAAGAAGGTCGCGATCATCGTTCTGAGCTCGTCCGCGAGCGGTTCGAGGGCGTGGACGAAGGTGTCGTCGCCGGTGTCGCAGAGGAAGCGGGCCTGCTCGCGGAACAGCCAGGGGTCGAGGTGGATCCAGGAGAACCATTCGCCGGGCCTGCGCGGCCGGTAGCCGTCCTCGGGCGCGATGCCGTAACTCCAGTACGGCTCGGAACGCCACGATTCCGGCTCCTCCCAGCGCGGCCGGAGCTTCAGTTCGCGTCGGCCGTCGTCCCACAGCCGGTCGAGCAGGAGGGTTTCGACGAGGCCGGTCCAGCCCTCGGCCGGGAGTTGCGAGCGCCACAGCAGAGCGATCCGGCGCCAGTCCGCGGCCCGGTCGGCCGCGGCGGGGAACAGGTCGCCGCCGAGCAGCTCACCGGCGGAGACGACGGCGAGCAGGAGCAGGTTGGCGGAGTAGGCCGCGGGTCTCGCGGGAACGGGCAGAGGCTGGGGCGCGTAGTCGCCGTACCGGGTGTCGTGGCGTGGTTCGAGAGCCTCGTGGAAGAGGCCGAGCAGCAGGTCGCGCAGCGGTTCGCGGCGTGCCTCGGGCAGCGCTCGGAGGCGTTCGCAGGCGAAGGACACGATGGTGCCGCGCATGGTGAGCGGCATGAACGAGAGCAGCGCGTGCAGGAACGCGTCGTCGACCGGGGACCGGCGGCCGCGGTCCGCGCTCCAGCCGGCGACCTCGGCCAGGTACGCGACCTCCTTCGTGACGAGGCGGGCGACCAGGTATTCGCCGAAGGTGGCGTGCAGGAACTCGTAGCTCTTCAGCCGCCGGTCGTCCCGGATCGCCTGCCCTTCGTGGACGAAGAAGAACCGTCCGATCATGACCTCGGCGGCCGTCAGACGGGCGCGCAGCCCGGTCGTGGCGGCCTGGTGATCGAGCTGCCGGTGCAGGGCCGCCAGGTCGGCGTCCAGCTCCGCCTCGGTGATCCACTGCCGGCCGCGGTTGAACATGGCGAACGCCACCACGGACAGGTTCGTCAGCTCGTCCTCCACCAGCTGGTCGAAACGCTCCGGGGGCAGGGACGCGCCGGTCCTGCCGATCTCGCGTTCGGCGAAGCTGGTGAGCAGCCGCTCGTACAGGTCGGCCCAGCTCAGTTCCGTGTCGCTTTCCTGCAGCGCGTTCCGGTCGGCGTCGTAGAGCGCGAGCATCAGCAGCAGGAGCGGCTGCGCGGCCAGCTCGCCGTGCTCCACCACCGTCTCGGGGAGGAGCGGGCGCAGGCCGCGGGCGGCGAACGACTCGGCGTTGGCCTCGTTCCACACCTCCAGCCACTGGGCGATCTGACTGTCGCTGAACGGTTCGAGGCGCACCGCGACCATGCCGTCCACGAGCCTGGCCCGGTCGGCGACGGCCGTCCGGCTCGTCACCAGCACCGCCACCGGCCGGCCCTGGTCGGCCTCGCGGCGCTGGAAGTCGACCACCCTGTGCAGGTAGTCGGTCTGGCTGACCCCGGTCGCCTGCAGCAGCTCGTCGAACCCGTCTAGCAGCACGACGGGAAGCGCGTCGCCCGTGCCGCGCGCGAGCTCGGGCCAGGTGAGGGTCTCGCCGGTGGTGGCCCGGATCGCGTGTTCGATCTGGCTCTGCAGGTCGGCGTCCGCCGGGACCTCGCGCAGTTCGACGCGGACGGCGAGGAACTCGCTCGGCGGCAGCCGCGCCGCGAGCATCGTGGTGAGCACCGATTTGCCGGATCCCGGCTGGCCCAGCACCAGCAGCGGCGCCCTGGCGGCCTGCGTGGCGGTCAGGTGACCGAGCAGGAAGCCCTGCAGGTCCTCCCATACGGGCTGCTCCAGCCACCAGGACTCCTCGGCGATCCGTTCGGCCGGCCCCACCTCGGCGGCCTGGAAGTCCGGGTTGACATACGCGGCGCCGAGGAGCGGGAGGCGGACCCCCTCGGGGGCGTCGCCGCTGGTGAGGATCGGCCGCCGCAACGCCGCCTGGTAGGCGCGCGACAACGCCGCGCGTCGCTCGTCCGGCATCCGGCCCGTCGCGATCCCCCTCAGGACCCGTTCGAGCCCTTCCAGCCCGCGGCTGAGGTCGCGGAGCAGCTCGCGGGTGGCCTGGTGGTCGACCGCGTTGGCCCAGAAGGCGACCTCGGGGAACTCGGCCGCCAACTGGCGGAACAGTTCCTCGTACCGCGGCACCGCCCGGTCAGGGAGATCGTCGGACAGCGCCCGCGTGAACCGCTGCTTGCGGGTGTCGTCGAGGCGATCCCACACCGCCGATCCCGCCACGAACCGGATCACCTCGTTCGACAGGTACGCGTAGAAGTCCCTCAACGTCTCCAGCGTCACCTCGTACGGCCACTGCGGCGCGGGCATCGGCGCCTGCACCGCCAGCAGACCGGCCGCGAGAGCCCCGAGTCGATTGCTCCCGGGCGGCCCGCCGCCGGCGAGCGCCACCTGTTCGGACGCGTCGATCTCCAGGTCGCCGGGGTCGAAGGGCAGCTCCGCCCGGCTCAGCGCCTCGAAGTAGGCCGTGAGGACGACGACCGCGTGCGCCGCGGCCAGCCGCTCGCTGCGCTCGAACCGGCTCAGCCCGCGCAGCCGCGTGCCGAGCCCGCTCACCAGGCCCGCGCTGAGCCGCGCCAGCTCGCCCTTGGCGTCGAACAGGCTGAGCGCGAGACCGTTGCCCGTCGCCGAGGCCGCCAGCAGGAGCCCGCCGGTCACCCGGTCGAGCGTCTCCACGATGCGGCTGTCGGAGCCGCCCAGCAACCGCACGGCGTCTCGATAGCTCAACCCCATCCCGGCCGTCCGATGCTCGTAGTTTCCCGGCCCGGCTTTCCGGCCGCGTACTCCATTACTTATGTCGGGGCTCTACTTATGTCCAGGGCGGGGCCGGGGCGGGCCGGGGCATGCGACATGCGCACGCCGGGCGAGAAAGCCAGTGCGGCGGGTGGCAACTAGCGGGCGGGCGGGCGCAGGTTAATGGCTGGCGGACGCCTTCTGCGGCCCTCTCCGCGGGCGCACACTGAATGTGCTGAACACGTCCGGCGATGGAAAGGGTGTGGGATATGGAGGGACGGGAATTCGTCAACCATGCGGGCGGCCGGCGGCCGCATATCACGTTGAGAACCGACGAGCCGGGGATCCGCGGGCTGTTCCGTTACCGGCCGGAGGCGGCGCAGCCGCTCGTGCAGCTCTCCGAGGTGCTGCTGCGCGGCGACGGCACGCTCGGCCGCGGCGAACGCGAGCTGATCGCCGCCTACGTGTCGTCGCTCAACCGGTGCCGGTTCTGCTACCACACCCACGCCGCTTTCGCCGCCGTACGCCTGCCCGGCGGCCTCGACCTGGTCGACCGGGTGCGCACGGACCCGGACACCGCGCCCGTCACCCCCAAACTGCGGGCGCTGCTGGCGATCGCGGGCGCGGTGCAACGCGGCGGGCAGGAGGTCACCGACGAGCACGTGGCCGCGGCGCGGGCGGCGGGCGCCACGGACCAGGAGATCCACGACGCCGTGCTGATCGCGGCGGCGTTCTGCATGTACAACCGGTATGTGGACGGCCTGGCCACGCTGGCCTGCGACGATCCCGGCCACTACGCCGAGCGGGCCCGGCTCACCGGGTACGTCAAGGTGTGGCGGGACGAGCTGGACGAGGCCTGCTGAGCCGGGCCGGACCCGGTGCGCGACGGCCCCGTCCGGCTCGGGAGGAGGTGGGTCAGGAGAAGAACTCGTCGACGGCGTAGGCGTCGGCCGGGTAGCTGGAGCGTTCGCTGATCCGACCATTGGCGATCTTGAAGAGCTGCATGCCGTGGTCGTCGAAGGCGCGTCCGTCACGCTCGGCGTGGTTGCGTACGACGACGGCCACGAGATCGTCGCCGACGAGGAACGCCTGCGGCTCCATGCGCAGCGTGCCCGCCGTCGCCTGGCCGACCCGCGCCAGGTAGCCGAGCACCTGGTCCTTGCCGACGTAGTCGCGGGCCATGGGGCCGCGGCCGGGCACGTGGAAGACGACGTCGTCGGCGAGCAGTTCCTCCCGCAGATGGTCCATGTCGCCCTTGGCGAGCGCGTCATAGAAGCCGCCGGCGACGGTGATGTGCGGATGTTCGGCCATGGGCACCATCCAGTCACAAAGAAGGGGTTCTGGAAACCGACCTGAGATTACGCGGAGTCATGACGGCGGGCAAGGGACCGTTCAGGGCGCCCCCGCCCGGCGCCGGAATTCGGCCGGCGTTGACAATGTGCGCGTGACGAGCTGACCATGCAGGTGCCCGCCGCCCGCCGTCTTTTCCGTAAAGGATCGCGCATGCCGTACACCGCCTATTCCGGCGCGCCCGGAATTCGCATATTCACCGTCCGCCTCAATGTGGCGGGGCGGCCCTGGTGACGTACGACCACCGCTATCTGATCGTCGGCGCAGGGCCGGGCGGCCTGCAGCTCAGCCACTTCCTGCACCGCGCCGGGGCGGACTACGTCACGCTGGAGCGGGCGGCCGGGCCCGGCGCCTTCTTCCGCCACTACCCCCGCCACCGGCGGCTGATCTCGCTGAACAAGGTCCACACCGTCGAGGACGACCCCGAGCTCCGGCTCCGCTGGGACTGGAACTCCCTGCTCAACGACGACCCCGGCCTGCTGTTCCCCCGCTACTCGCACGACTACTTCCCGCACGCCGACGACCTGGTCCGCTACCTGGAGGACTTCCACCGCGTCCACGCGCTCAACGTCCGCTTCTCCACGCCCGTCGAGCGCGTGGAGAGGTCCGGCGGCAGGTTCGTGGCGCACGCCGGCGGCGCGGTCTACCGGGCCGACTGCCTGATCGTCGCCACCGGCTGGGCCGGCCCGCACGTCCCCGACATCCCGGGCATCGAGCTGGCCACCGGCTACGAGGACGCCCCGGCCGGCGGGGAGGCGTACACGGGGCAGCGGGTGCTGATCGTCGGGAAGGGCAACTCGGCGTTCGAGACCGCGCAGGCGCTGCTGCCGTACGCGGCCGTCATCCACCTGGCCAGCCCCAGCCCCGTACGCCTGACGTGGACCAGCAAGCACCCCGGCCACGTCCGCGGCATGTACGGCGCCCTGCTCGACAGCTACTGGTTCAAGACCCTGCACATGGTGCTGGAGTGCACGGTGGACCGGATCTGGCGCGAGGGTCCGGCTTACCGGGCGGCGATCACGTACACGCTGGCCGACGGCGAGCAGGCCGTCCTCGACTACGACGCGGTGCTGCGCTGCACCGGCTTCACCATGGGCACGGACCTGTTCGGCGGCTCCTGCCGCCCCGATCGCGCGCCGGGCGGCCGGCTGCCCGCCATCCGGCCGGACTTCCAGTCGGTCAACGTGGACGGGCTCTACTTCGCGGGCACGCTCATGCAGGCGCGCGACTTCAAGCGGGCCTCGTCGGCGTTCATCGACGGATTCCGCTACAACCTGCGCACGCTGGCCGCGCTGCTGCGGGAACGCTACGACGGCGTGCCGCTGCCGGCCCACGACCTGCCCGCGGACGCCGCCCGGCTGACCGAGGACGTGCTGCGGCGGGTGAACCACAGCTCGGCCCTGTGGACCCAGTTCGAGTACCTGGCCGACGCGTACGTGCCCGGCCCCGGCGGCGTCCGCCGCTACGAGGACCTGCCGGAGGACTACGCGGTGGCCCGATTCGCCGAGGCGGAGCTGTGCCTGACCGTCACCCTGCGCTGGGGCCGCCGCGACCACCCGGACGTGTTCGCCATCCGCCGCCACCCCACGCCGGACCGCGCCGACGAGTGCGCCTTCCTGCACCCGGTGGTGCGGGCGTGGCGGCACGGCGAGCTGGTCGCCGAGCAGCATCTCCTGGAGGACGTACAGGCGCGGTGGCGGGACCCGGTGCGCCACGCCGCTCCCCTGTGCGCCTTCCTGGCCGCCCAGCTGGCCGCCCCCGGCGCCGAATCGCTCCCCGCGAACGGCCCTGAGGCCGGCGTCCCGTTCGGGAAGCGCTCCGCGCAGCCTTGAGGTGAGCGTCTAGCTCGGGAAGCGCGCCACGAGGTCGTCGACCACGCCTTCGAGAGACCCGTGCCGGGCGCGGGCCGCGCGCTGCCGGGCCGCGCCGTCGCCGGCCGCCCGCAGCCGCTCCCACCCGCTGGTGACCGCCTCCAGGTCGCCGCTGTCGGCCAGCGCCGGCCGGACGTGCTCCAGCAGCTCGCCGACCGCCTCCTCGGCCGGGCGCGGCCGTCCGGTCGCGGGGTCCACGCACTGCCCGGCCAGGCCGTCCCTGGCGGCCCGCCAGTACGCCACCCGGATCAGCTCCCCCGGCACCCGCGGCCCCGGATCGCCCTGCTCCACCAGCCGCAGCGACACGGTCACCAGCGCCCGGACCACGAGAGCCAGGAACACCGACTCCCCCGCCGTGGCGGGCACGTCGGCCACCCGCACCTCGACGGTGGGCAGCCGCGGCGACGGCCGCGCGTCCCAGAACACCGTGGCCGGGTCGACCAGCGCGCCGCTCGCGTCGAGCGCGGCGCGCAGCCGCTCGAAGTCGGCCAGCCCCTCCAGGTAGGGAGGCGGCCCGGCCACCGGCCACCTGCCCCAGTTCAGGATGCGCCAGCCCGCGTACCCGGTGTCGCGGCCCGCCCAGAACGGCGAGTTCGCCATGAGCGCGATCAGCGTGGGCAGCCACGGCCGCAGGTGGTTGCAGACGAGCACGGCGCGCTCGCGGTCGGGCAGGTGGACATGGACGTGACCGGCGCAGATGGCCTGGTCGTCGTGGAGCGCCCGGTAGTTGTCGATGCCGAGCGCGTACCGGGGATGCTCGGTGATCGGCGGCGGCGCCATGTCGCCGAGCACCGGCGTGCCGGACGCGATCACCGCCAGCCCCTCGGCCCGCGCGGCGGCCGAGACGGCGGCGCGCATGCCGCGCAGCTCCCGTTCCAGCTCGGCGGGCCCGGCGCAGGGCGGCGTCTTGGCCTCCACCTGGAACTGGGTGATCTCGGTGCAGACCCGGTCGCCCAGCTCGGCCGCGGCCCGCTCGATGACTTTCGGCGCGCCCGGCGCCACGGCCCTGGTCCCCGGATCGACGACGAAATACTCCTCCTCGACCCCCATCAACGGGCACACCATGTCGAACGGGACAGACGGCAACGATGCTGCGGTGGCGGTCATGAATGGGCTCCCCTCCCGGCGGGACCGGCCACGTCCGATCTTGCCGTGCGAGCGCGCCCGCGGCCAACGTCCCGGCGGGCTCAGCGCCGCCGCATCGGCAGGCCCGCGTCCAGGTGGTCGAGGGCCTTGTCGAGGTGGGCGGGCGCGTCGAGCGCTGGGTTCTGGGCCCACTCGAACCACAGCGCGACCAGCACGCCCGCGATGGCCCCGGTGACGTTGCGGATCTCCGGGTCGCCGGGGTCGCGGCCCTCGCGGGCCGCGAGCTCGTCGCGCATCGTGGCAATGACGCCGCGGACGTTCTCCAGGCTCGCCGTCCACAGGTCGGGGACGGTGAGCATGAGCTTCTCCCGCTCCACGTCGTCGGCCCGCTCCTCGGGCGTCTGAGCCGCCAGCACCGCCCGCACCGCGGCCTGCACGGCCCGCGCCGGGCTGAGCTCGGGCGGCACGGCCCTCAGCGCCTCGACGAAGGGCGGGAACTGGTCGACCAGCACCAGGTCCTCCTTCGTCGGGAAATAGCGGAACACGGTGCTGGGCGCGACCTCGGCCGCCGCCGCGATCTGCTCGACCGTCGTGGCGGCGTACCCCTGCTTCCGGAAGAGCCGCAGCGCCTCCTTCTGGATCAGCGCCCGCGTCTTGGCCTTCTTCCGCTCGCGCAGGCCGGGTCGATCACTCATGCCTCCGCATTCTCGGCAGTGCGGGGGCGCGCGTCCACTCACGAGAGATCACATCTTTTGGCAATTGGCTCGCATTGAGGAGGCTACTCTCACGCCGCCCGCGCTCAAGGGGCTGCCGCCGATCGACCGCTTGGAATTCGCCGACGGGCACGTCGGCTGGCTCGCCACCACGCTGGAGGCGGCCCGGCCTGCGCCGCGGTCGGCTCCTGGGCCGCGTTGCGCCGCTCTGCCGCGTCGGGTGGCGTGCCGTGCCTCGCTGATCGTCTGGGCCGGATCGTCCGGACTTGTTAGGCTCGTGGACCAAGCAAGCGCTCCCTTTCCACGGAGGTCCGATGCACTGCGATCCGCGGTTCTCCCGCGTCCGCGAGGTGTTCGAGCGGCACTTCGCCGACGGCGAGGAGCTGGGCGCCGCCTTCGCCGTCTACCTGGACGGCGAGCTGGTGGTCGACCTGTGGGACGGGATCGCCGACCGGCACACCGGCCGGCCGTGGGAGCGCGACACCCCCGCCTTCGTCTACTCCTGCACCAAGGCGGTCACCGCCACCGTGCTGCTGCAGCTGGCCGAGCGCGGGCTGGTCGACGTGTCGGCGCCGGTCGCGGAGGTGTGGCCGGAGTTCGCGGCCCACGGCAAGGGCGCGATCACGGTCGAGCACCTGCTCACCCACCAGTCGGGGCTGCCGGCGCTGGAGGAGCCGGTGCCGGTGGAGGAGTTCGAGGACCACGCGGCGATCGCGGCGCGGCTGGCCGGGCAGGCGCCGATCTGGGAGCCGGGGACGGCGCACGGGTACCACGCGCTGACGTACGGGTTCCTGGTCGGGGAGGTGATCAGGCGGGTGACCGGCAAGTCGGTGGGCGAGCTGGTGGCGGCCGAGGTCGCCGGGCCGCTGGGGCTGGAGCTGTGGGTGGGCGCGCCGGACGACGTGATCGCCCGTACCGCCCGGCTCAAAGCCGCCGACCGCCCGCAGCCGCTCACCACGACCCCGGCACAGGCGGGAGCCGAACCCGGGGCCGGGGCTGGGACCGGCTCCCGGACCGAGGCGCAGGCGGGAGCGGGGGCCGCCAGGCCAGGGGACGTGCTGGCCGAGATGGCGCGGGCGGCGCTCGACCCCCACAGCCTCATGAACCGGGCGCTCGGCAACCCCGCCATGCACCTGCTCAAGGGCGGCGCGAACCACCCGCTCATCCTGCGCGCCGGCTGGCCCGCGGCCGGCATGGTGGCCACGGCCAGGGGCCTGGCGGGCTTCTACCGCTCGCTGATCGCCGGCGACGTCCTCCGCCCCGGCACCCTCCAGGACGCCCTTCGCACCCGCGTCAACGGACCCGACCGCGTCCTGCTCCTGGACACCGCGTTCGGGCTCGGCTACATGCGGCCGTCGCTGACGTTCGTGATGCCGTCGGAGACCGCGTTCGGGCATTCGGGGATGGGCGGCTCGGTCGGGCTGGGCGATCCGGAGCGCGGGCTGGCCGTCGCGTACGTCATGAACAGGATGGCCAACGCGATCTCCGGCAACCTTCGCGGCATCCGCCTGGTGGAGGCCGTCTACAACGCGCTCTGAGGCGCCCGCCGGGATAACGTACGGCGAAATATGCCGACTCGTGACAACCCCAACCCCAGGTGAGACCGTCGAATCGAAGAGGGCTGCCTGATGGGGGTTCGACGTGGTCCCTGGTTACCGTGAACTACGCCAGCTCGGCGCCGGCCACACCGGCCGCGTGTTCCTCGCCACCTACCAGACGACCGGCGCCTACGTGGCGATCAAATACCTGAACGCCACCCTGCGCAGGGACCCCGAGTTCATGGACCGCTTCCGGTCGGACGTCCACCGCCTGGTCGAGATCGACGACCCGAACGTCGTCCGCGTCCACGAGTACGTCGAGACCTCCACCCGCGCCGCCGTCGTCATGGAGCTGGTCGACGGCGTGTCGCTGCGTACGCTGCTGGCCGAGCACGCCAGGACCACGCCAGAAGCCGCGCTGACCGTGCTGAAGGGCATCCTGCTCGCCCTCGCCGCGGCCCACGACAAGGGCGTCCCGCACCGCGACGTCAAGCCGGAGAACATCCTGGTCCAGGCCGACGGCACGGCCAAGCTGGCCGACTTCGGCGTCGTCGTGCACGCCGAGGAGCCGGGCGTGCCGGCCGGTTCGCCGGCGTACATGTCGCCGGAGCTGTGGACGCAGCACCGGGCCGGCCCACCCGCCGACCTGTACGCCACCGCCTGCGTGCTGTTCGAGTCGGTCAAGGGGCGGCCGCCGTTCCGGGCGCACAAGGAAGGCAAGGAAGGCAAGGAGGACACGGACGGGGAGCTGGACGTGCCGGCCACGCGGGACCGGCACCTGGTCGAGCCGGTGCCGGTGGAGGTCGTCCCGGACGCGCTGCGCGACCTGCTCAGGCGCGGCCTGGCCAAGGACCCGGCGGTCCGGTACGCCTCCGCCCGCCAGTTCGCCGCCGAACTGGAGGAGGACGCCCTCGCCGCGTACGGCCCCGACTGGGAGAAACGCGGCCGCCGCCACCTGGCCGAACTGGCCACGGTGCTGGCCCTCCGCTTCCCGCTGGCGCGGGCCGACCAGCCGTCCGGGGCCGCGCCGGCCACCCTCCGCGACCGGATCATGAGCCTGCCGCGGCTGCCGCCGCACCTGTGGGTGGCGGGCGCGGCGGTCGTGGCGGTGGCGATCGCGCTCGTGCTGTCCGGCGGCCGGCTCCCGCCCGGGCCGGGCGCGATCCTCATGCCGCCGCCCGACGAGCGGAGCGAGCCCGCCCCCTCCCCGGCCGAGGCCACCACCGCGCCGACCAGGACGACCGCCCCCGCCGGCCCGACCCCTACGACCGGCGGCCGCCCGGCGGCGACCAGCCAGCCGCCGCCACCGCTTCCCTCGCCCACCACGCCACCGCCGACGCCCGGACCGGGTGCGACCGGCGGGCGCCCGGTCGTCCACGCGGCGGGGATCGAGCGGTGGAGCGGCACGAGCGGCACCATCAGGGTCTCGACGGACGGCCCGGGGCCGGTACGGCTGCGGATCACGTACACGCGGCGCGACGGCGCCGACGCCCCGGCCAGGACCGTACGGGAGGAGACCCGCACGCTGCGCGGCGACACAGCCTACACGCGCACGGTCACGCACGACCCCGGCGACGTGCCGTGCGGCACCCGGTCGTATGCCGGGATCCTCGTCATGACCGAACCCGCCTCGGGCAATGGTCCCCAGGTGAGCGAGGCTCCGGTGGACGGCCCGGCGTGCGCTCCGGCGCCCAGCGCCTCCGTCCCGGCGGTCCCCACGCCGACCGGGCAACGCGGCACCCCCACCCCGGAGGGGACGGGCACCCCGGTCGCCCAGCCGTCCGGCGATGGCACCCTGAGTCCGCTCGCCTCACCCCCGGAGCGCCCCGACGAGCCGCCCCCTCCCACGGCCGCGAGCCTGCCACAGGTTACTGACATCCAACCCTAAGGTAGATCTTTTTAGGTTAAAACCACCGACTTTGGACATTTCTGACATGATCCTGACCTGGGCTTACGGTGCCACATCGCCGCATTACCCGTTCTTTGGGAGTGCTTGACCTGGATTGAGGCACGGTAGCCTCGCTCATCACGGAAGATGACAAGCCGTCGGTTTTGTCACACGTGTCACTGGCCGTCCCTTTACCCAGTGCCGCGTGGGCGAAACCGGTCTTGCCAGGAAGGTTCCCCAGGCTTCCATGACGCCAGAGATGCAGAAGTTCATCGAGCTGCTCGAAAGCCAGCTCGGCTACTCCGAGCGGGCGAGCGGACACACCAAGTTCGGTGCGTGGTACGGCAAGGACGTCGAGTTCGACGCCGACTACAGCGCCGCCCCCTGGTGCGAGATGTACCTCTCCTGGGCCGCGCACAAGCTCGGCTACGAGGAGTGGATCGGGCAGTTCGCGTGGACGGTGGCGCACGCGAAGTGGTTCAAGGAGCAGGGAGCCTGGGGCAGGACGCCCAAGCCCGGCGCGTTCGTCTACTACGACTGGAGCGGCTCGAACAGCATCGACCGCATCGACCATGTCGGCGTCGTGATCAGGGTCGAAGGCGACACCATCGTCACCATCGAGGGCAACATCGACGGCGGCGTCGCCAAGCGCAAGGAACGCGACACGAGCAAGGTCGTCGGCTACGGCTACCCCGAGCGCGTCAAGGCGCGGCTGGACGAGGAGGCCGCCCGGCAGGCCGAGGAGGCCAAGAAGAAGGCCGAGGAGCAGGCGTCCCTCCCGCCCGGGCCCGGCACCGACGTGGGCGTCCTGCAGATGCCGACGGACGGGCTCACCGCGATGATCCCCCAGCCCGGCCGCGAGGAGGGCGCCCGGTCACCGCTCGCCGCCCGCCCGAAGCCCGACCCGACCACGGCGAAGAAACCGCAGGAGGCCACCGCCGCCACGCCGTCCCCCGCGCCGGCCGCCACCTCCGGCCCGGCCGGCGCCGGCACGACCGCCAAGAAGGGCAAGCACGCCAAGCCGGCCACCGCCGACACCACCTCGGCCACCGCCGAACCGCTGCCGACCCACGCGGACGCCTCCGCCACCGGCCCCCTCCCCGCCATCGACTCCCCCACCCTGGTCGGCTCGGCGCTGGTCGCCGCCCTCGCGCTGCTCGCCGTGGCCAAGACCCGGCAGAACCGCGCCCGCCTGGCCACCGCCACCGCCACCGCCACCGCCGCCGCGCCGTCCCGCCCGGCCCGGAACGCGCCGTCCCACCGCCGCCGCAAGCGCCGCGGCACCCCGGCCCCCCAGCACCGCACCACCAGGCCCGCCGCCGAGCACCCGGCGCCCGAGCTGATCGCCACAGCACGCCCGGAGCTCGCCGCCACGCCGTCCCCCGAGGTCGCCGCCACCGGCCACACCGGTCGGCGGCGTCGCGGCGAGCACCCCATCGCGGCGTCCTCCTCCGCCTCGGCCCGCCGCCTCCTCGACACCCGCCCGTTCGACCCCTTCGCCGACGCCGCCCTCCACCGGACCCCCCTCCCCCGCACCCCGGACCACCACACCGGGGACCACTGGGCAGAGGGCCGCGCCACGGACCACGCGTACGACCGTCACACCGCCGACAGAGGATCGTTCACTCCGTCCTTCGACACGGGCTTCCCGCAGGAACCACTCGACACGGGTTTCCTGGACGAACCACTCGACGCGGCCCTCCTGGACGGATCGCTCGACACGGGCCCCTTCGAGCCCTGCTGGGACACCGGCCCCATGCGCCGGATCCGCGGGACCGACTCCTACGAGGACCTCTTCGGCCCCGAGCCGGTCCTGGTCTCCAGCGTGCCGCAGCCGGTCCGCGAGCCGGGCGCGGTGGTCGTCGACACCGGGCCCTTCCCGCGGGTCGTCATCCCGGGCGCGACCAGCGCGTTCGACGCCTTCACCCCGTCCAGGCGCGCCGCCGTCGGCGACATCCTCGCCCCGGACGCCGTCCCCGCCCGCGCCACGTACCGAGGCCGGCGCCGGCGCCGCGACAGCCCGCGAGAGGAACGCTTCGCCATCGCCCAATCCGACCTCCGCCCGCGCGGCCGCCGCCACCGGGAGCTCGCCACAGCGGAATCAGGCAGAGGCCGCCACCACGTCTGAAGATCCGGACACCACGTCTGAAGATCCGGACGCCGCCCGCCGGACAACCGGCCGCCGTTCGCGAGCCGACGCGCGAAACGAGGCGCCACGGCGGCCGGCGGGAGCGGGGCAGCTCACAGGCCGTAGGCGCGGCGGAGAGCTGCCAGGCGGGCCGCCCGGGCACGTCTGCTCAGGCCGGCCTCCGGGGCCACGCCGTCGAAGCCGTGGAAGGCGCCGGGGTAGAGGTGGAGTTCGGTGGAGACGCCGGCCTGGCAGAGGCGCAGGGCGTAGTCGACGTCCTCGTCCCTGAAGACCTCCAGCTCGCCGACGTCGATGAAGGCCGGGGGGAGGCCGGACAGGTCGGTGGCGCGGGCGGGGGCCGCGTACGGGGGCACGTCGTCGCCGCCGACACGGTCGCCGAGGAGGGCCGTCCAGCCGAAGAGGTTCGAGGCGCGGTCCCAGACGATCGCGTCGGCGAACGCGCGGCTGGACGAGGTGGTGTTGCGGTCGTCCAGCATCGGGCACACGAGCAGCTGGAACGCCACCTCGGGCCCGCCCCGGTCGCGGGCCAGCAGCACGGTCGCGGCGGCCAGGCCACCGCCCGCGCTGGCGCCGCCGACGGCCAGCCGGGCGGAGTCGATGCCCAGTTCGTCGGCCGCTTTGGCGGTCCACGCCAGCCCGGCGTAGCAGTCCTCGACGGGAGCGGGGTGCGGGTTCTCGGGCGCGAGCCGGTAGTCGACGGAGACCGCGACGACGCCGAGCTCCTCGACGTACGAGATCATCTGGGCGTCGTCGACCTCCGGCACGCCGACGATCATGCCGCCGCCGTGGATCCAGTAGAGCGCCGGCCGGTCCGGCTCCTCCCCCGACGGGCGGTAGATCCGCACCCGCACGTCGGGCGCTCCGTCCGGGCCGGGCACGTGCCGGTTCTCGATCACCACGTCGGTGTCGGCGGGCGGGGCGGCGGCCATGAACGCGTTGATCTGCGCGCGGAGCCCGGCGAGCTGCTCGGGGGACGCGTTCGGCAGGTCGAACGACGGCATCGGCGACTTTTCGAGCGCGGCGCGGAGTTCGGGGTCGAGGTTGGGGTGATGGACCATGCGCTTCACCTTCCACGGTCGCGGGGCGCCTACTCCTCGATCGTCGGCTGGCGGCCGTGGGTCCACAACCGCCACAACCGCCACCCGGCGGTGTCCGCCGTTCTCGGGACCACCGTTCTCGGGACCGCCGGCCTCGGGACCGCCGGCCTCGGGACCGCCGTTCGGCGGCACGCGCGCCGTCCATGCCGCCGCCGTCGGGCCCGGAGGGCCGCGTGGATCCGGCAGGGCGGCTGGGGCATGCTGGTGGCATGTGCCACTCCTCCGACAGCAGGCCGCCCGCCCCGCCGATCCAGGGTGAGGTGACCGCGCGCGAGCAGATCGAGCTGACCGCCGCCGACGGCAACCGCCTCCTGGCCTACCGGGCCGAGCCCGCCGAGCCGAACGGCCGCAACGTGGTGATCCTGCCGGACGTGCGCGGGCTGCACCCGTTCTACCGCGATCTGGCCGTCCGCTTCGCCGAGGCGGGCTTTCGCACGATCGCGATCGACTACTTCGGCCGCACGGCGGGCGTGGGCGAGCGCGGAGACGACTTCGAGTACATGCCGCACGTCCGGCGGCTGACGCCCGACCAGGCGCGGGCGGACGTGCTGGCCGCGGCGGAGCAGCTGGACGGGCCGGTGTTCACGGTGGGCTTCTGCATGGGCGGCGCCCTGTCGTGGAAGCTGGCCGCCGACGGCAACGGCCTGGCCGGCGGCATCGGCTTCTACGGCGCCCTGCGGTTCATCGGCGAGCCGACGACCGGTCCCGGCGCGCCGATCCTCCTGCTGCGGGGCGGCGCGGACACGGCGTCGACGCCGGAGGAGTTCGACGCGTACACGGCCGCGCTCGACCGGCTCGGCACCGAGCACGAGACCCATGTCTACGACGGCGCGCCGCACTCGTTCTTCGACCGTTCGTACGCCGAGTGGGCGGAGGCGTGCCAGGACGCCTGGCGCCGCATCCTGTCCTTCACCGAACGCCACGCGTAGGGGCGCGTCCTGGCCGGGCGACCCGCTCGGCCGTGACGTCCGCCGGGCCCTGGGCTCGCCGTGCGGGGGCTGGCGGCGCCGGCCGCGACCAGGGTACTCTAAGATTCCTTAGAGTCTTAGAGGTGAGATGAGATGTCCTACCCCGACCCCCGCTACCTCGGCGAGACCGGCGAGTTCAGCAGCGTCCTCCACCCCGCCGACGCCCCGCCCGACCTGTCGATGGCCAGCGGCACCCGGGTGACCTACCTCGGCACCGGCGGATCCACCAACGGCGCGTTCGGCCTCTACCGGTGGGAGATGGGCCCCAAGCCGTCCGGCGCGGGCGGCCACTTCCACCGCACGATCACCGAGTCGTTCTACGTGCTGTCCGGCGCGGTCCGGCTGTTCGACGGCGAGAAGTGGTTCGACGGGAAGCCGGGCGACTTCCTGTTCGTCCCGGAAGGCGGCGTGCACGGCTTCCGCAACGAGTCCGGCGAGCCAGCCTCGATGCTGATCCTGTTCACCCCCGGCGCGCCCCGCGAGGCCTACTTCGAGGAGCTGGCCGAGATCTCCAACTCCGGCCGGCAGCTCGCCGCGGAGGAGTGGACGGAGCTGTGGCGGCGGCACGACCAGTACGCGCTCTGATGGCCGAGTTCCCGGAGGAGCCGATCTACGAGCAGCTGGCGCGGGTCGGCAAGGCCCTGGCCAGCCCGGTGCGGCTGCGCCTGCTCGACGTCCTCGACCAGCGTGAGCGCACGGTGGAGGAACTGGCGCAGGCCGCCGGCGTCCCGCTGAAGAACACCTCGGCCCAGCTCCAGCAGCTGCGCGCCGCCCGGCTGGTGACCAGCAGGAAGGACGGCCCGCGGGTCTACTACCGGCTGGCCGACGAGCGGGTGTCGCGCTTCCTCGGGGACCTGCAGGGATTCGCCCACGACCGGCTCGCCGAGCTGCGCGACGCCGTACGCGACCGGCTCGGCTCCCTGGAGGGCGTGACCGCCGACGAGCTGGCCGCCCGCCTGACCGACCCCGGCACGGTGATCGTGGACGTGCGCCCGTCCGCCGACTACGCGGCCGGCCACCTGCCGGGAGCGATCTCCCTGCCCATGGCGGAGCTGCGGGAACGCCTGGCCGAGCTGCGCGAACCGGCCGAGCTCCGGCAGCCTGCCGAACTGCGCGAACCGGCCGAGTCGCGCGAACGCGTGACCGCCCGGCCAGGCGAGGCCGAGATCGTGGCCTACTGCGGCGGGCCGTACTGCGTGGTCTCGCCCGAGGCCGTGCGCATGCTGCGCGACCACGGCTACTACGCCCGCCCGCTCGACGGCGGGTTCCTCGGCTGGCGCCGCGGCGACCGGCCGCTCGAACGGTCCTAGGCTAGGCGAGCTGCTTCCAATTCGCCGGCCCGAAGTCATCACCCTTGGTGCAGAACCACAGGCTGGCCTTTTCGACGACGACGTCTTCGTGTTCGTGCTGCCGATGGAGCAGCACGAGGAGGTCGCCCGCCTTGGCCGGACCTTCTATCTGTGCGGGGTCGGCAGGTCCGTCGATGGGGACGAGGTGGAGTTGCGCCACCTTCTTCGAGGTGAAGTGACCGGCACGATCCTGCGTTGAGAAGGCCTGGACGCCAGGGCCTGCTGACCCTGCTCCCACGATGCCGGTCTCTCCTTGCCCGCGAACGCCATATTGGTCACCGAGGCCGTGCACTCCCGTGCCGTACTGTCCTTCGCCTTGGCCGAAGACGCCGGTCGCGCCTCTGCCGAGGACACCGTTGTTCCCCGTGGTGGAAACGCCGACAACACCGTCGTGGCCTTCCCCTCTGACACCTTGGCCGAAGTGGATCGTGTGGTCGTTGACGCCCAGAACACCGACCGTTCCGTCGCCTCGAACACCCGTGGCCCCCGTGCCCACGACACCCATCCCCGCACCTGGAGAGTTTGACTCGCCCCTGAGGCCGATGCTGCCGACACCGAGAACGCCGACACCGGGTCCGACACCCATGGAGAAGATTCCGGTGTGGCTGGCGCTCGGCTGGGCGAGGAGCGCCGGGTTGGGCTTGACCTCCACGAAGTTGGCGCCCGCGAAACCCATCAGCACGTCAGGACCTTGGTCGCCGGGCCGCGCGATCAAGTAGGTGGTCGATTCCGAATTGTTGTGTGCACCGAGTTCCAGATCGTCGCCGTCGCTCAAGGCGCCCCCTCCCAACGCGAATCCTACGGTGGTGAGCGCAACATATGCGGGTCCGGATGGAACGGTCCAGACCGCCTCTCCCAGGATGGCCAACCTTTTGTTCTCGACTGCCTCTGTCGTGATGGCCTTCCCCCTGCCGCCCATCGCTCGGACACCACGGGCCGCCGCCCACGAGACAGCTCGGCGTTACGCCGAGATCAGCCCCGACATGCCGGCTAGACGCCCACGGGCTCGCGGTGGCGCGGGGCGGGCTCGTGGTCCCCGTCCTCCTCGTGGCCCTCGACCGACAGGTTCGGCAGGAGGCGGTCCAGCCAGCGCGGGCACCACCAGTTCGCCCGCCCGAGCAGCACCATCGTGGCCGGCACCAGGAACCCGCGGATGACCGTGGCGTCCACCGCGATGGCCACCGCCAGCCCCACGCCGAACGTCTTGACCATGGCGTCGGGGTACGCGATGAACGCCACGAACACCGCCACCATGATCAACGCCGCGGACGTGATGACCCGCCCCGTCGAGCCCAGCCCCTCGGCCACCGCCCGCGCGTCGCGCCCGTGCCGCCCGTACGCCTGCCGCACCGCCGTCAGCAGGAACACCTCATAGTCCATCGACAGCCCGAACAGCACCGCGAACAGCATCAGCGGCACGTACGTCTCGATCGGCACCGAGAAGAACACCGTCTGCAGGTAGGAGGAGTTGACCGGCGGGTCCATGCCGATCAGGCCGCTGCCGAGCCCGGTCGAGAACACCAGCGCCAGCGCGCCGAACGCGGCCCCGAGCGAGACCAGGTTCATCACGGCGGCCTTGACCGCCACCACCGGGGCGCGGAAGGCGAACAGCAGGAGCAGGGCGCTGAGCAGCACCACCACGCCGATGACCAGCGGGGTGCGCTCGTTCAGCCGGTCGCCGGCGTCGGTCATGCCCGCGACCTTGCCGCCGACGTGCACGTCCACGCCGGGCAGCGCGATGGCCCTGACGTCCCTGACGACGGCGGCGGCCCGGCTGTCGCTGGGCGCGTACTCGGGGATGGTCTGCAGCAGCACCGCGCGGCCGGAGTCGTCGAGCTTCGGGTCGGCCACGTGCGCGACGCCGTCCACCGCCCTCACCTCGCGGATCAGGCGCTCCACGACGGGGTCCCGTGCGTCCGCGACCCGGGCCGGCAGCTCGGCCACCACGACGAGCGGCCCGTTGGAGCCGGGCCCGAAGCCGGTGGCCATCAGCTCGTACGCGCGCCGCGCCTCCGACCCCTGGGTGCCGTACCCCTCGTCGAGCGGGCCCAGCTTCATCGCCAGCGCCGGGGCGGCCAGCGCGCCCAGAACGACCACGCTCCCCACCAGCACCCGCCACGGGCGGCGGGCCACCCACGACCCGAGCCCCGCCCAGCCGGAGCCGCCGGCGCCGGGATCGCGCAGGAACGGCACCCTGCCCGCGTCGATCCGGTGCCCGAGCAGCCCGAGCAGCGCCGGGACCAGCGTGATCGAGGTCAGCACGGCGGCCACCACGGACAGCCCGGTGACCCAGCCGAGCGTGGCCAGCAGCGGGAACCCGGCCAGCAGCAGCGCGCTCAACGCGATGACCACCGTGCCGCCGGCGAAGACCACGGCCCCGCCCGAGCCGGCCACGGTCCGGCGTACGGACTCCACTACCGGCACGCCCTGGGCCAGCAGCCGGCGGTGCCGCGACAGCAGGAACAGCGCGTAGTCGACGCCCACGCCGAGCCCGATCATGGTGGCCACGATGCCGGCCTGCTTGGGCATGTCCACGACCCAGCCGAGCAGCCCGATCACGCCGAGTCCCGTGGTCACGCTGACCAGCGCCGCGAAGATCGGGATCATCGCCGCGACCAGCGTCCCGAACGCGAACACCAACACCACCAGCGCGCACAGCACACCGATGATCTCGCTGGGCCCGGTCTTGATCTCCTTGTCCGCGGGGGTGGAGCTGTCGGCGGGCACCACCTCCAGCCCGGCGGCCCGCGCCGGGTCGGCGGCCTTCGACAGGGCCCGGGTGGTCGCGGCCAGCTCGTCGGGGTCGTTGCCGGCCATGCGGATGGTGATGAGCCCGATCTGCAGGTTGGAGGCGATGCCGCCGCGCCGGAACGGGGTGTCGACCTGGGTGACGTGCGGCATCGTACGGAGGCGGTCGGCCGACTCCTCCACGGCCCGCTTCCGCCGCTCCTCCAGCAGCGGCCCGTCGGCGGAGTAGACGAGGAGCTGCACCGTGCCACCCTGGCCGTAGCCGGGACCGAAGCCCTGCTTCACGAGGTCGTGCGCGCGCTGCGCGTCGGTGCCGGGGATGCTGGCGTCGTTGGTGGTCGGGCTGGGGAAGGCCAGGTTGGAGCCCATCAGGCCGGCCGCGGCCACCACCCACAGCAGCAGCACGATCGTCCCGTGCCGCGCGCACCAGCCGCCCAGCCGCCCCAGCAACCGCGTCATCGCTCTGCCCCCATCTCGACGGCCGTCCTGTACGCTCGTACAGGTCATACGATAAAGGGATATAGCCGGAAAGCTGGCGCAAGCCGGAAAATGAGACGATGACCACAGCCGACGACACCCGCGGCCGGATCCTGGCCGCCGCCAGAGACCTGTTCGCCGAACGCGGCTACGCGGCCACGTCCCTTGCCGACATCGCCGCCGCCGTCGGCCTGACCAAGACCGCCGTCGCCTACCACTTCCATCCGAAGGACCGCCTGGCCGCCGAACTGCTGTCCCCGGCCGCGGACGACATGATCACCCTGCTCGACGGCGACTACGCGAGCCGCCGCGAACTGGTCGAGGCGCTGGTGTCCTTCGCGGTGCGCTACCGGTCGGTGATCCGGCTGTTCATGGAGGACCTGTCCGCGGACGACACCGGCTCGCCGGGACCGGAACGCGCGACGGTCAGGACGTTCCGCGACGAGATCCACGCCAAGCTCGCCGGCGCCGACCCGGGCCCGGAGGCCAGGGTGAAGAGCTGGGCCTTCCTCGGGGCGCTGCTGTGGGGCGTGGTCAAGACGATGGACCTGCCCGAGGACGAGGTCCGCGCCGTGCTCCTGAACTCCTGCCGGGCCTTCTGACCGTCGGCGGCGCAACGGAGCGCCGGAGCCGTCACGAGCGTGTGCCGCCCACCCGCCCGCCCAACCCGCCGCCTACTCGCCCGCCTACTCACCGGCGACCGTCTCGCTCGCCTACCCGCCGGCGACCGTGCCGGGCGGGGCCGTCGGGGAGGGCTCGGTGGGGTCGGGACCCGACTGGCCCTGCCCGCCCACGGTGATCACCACGAGGCCGCCGGGCGGTGCGCACGTGCCCGGCGGGACGCTCTGGGCGAGAATCATGCCGACCCGCGACTCCTCCTCCACGACCTGGCTCTGCGACCGTACGCGGAAGCCGGCCGCGACCAGTGCCGCCCGTCCGTCCGCACCCGGCCGGCCCACGACTGGCGGGACCTCGGCGCCGTGGCGGGCCACCGTCAGCGCCACGGCCGTGCCGCCCGCGACCCGCGCCCCGGCTTTCGGCCGGCTCGACAGCACCTGCCCGTTCGGCTGGTCGGAGCACGTACGGGTGACCTCTCCGGCCACGAGCCCCGCCGCGGCCAGCGCCGACTCCGCGGCACCGCGCCGCAGCCCGGCCACCGGCGGCACCGGCACGCCCGCCGACACCCGCAACGACACCGTGCTCCCCCTGGGCGCCAGCTCCCCGGACGCCGGGCTGCTGCCCACCACCTGCCCGACCTTCGCCCGCGAGTCCGCCCGCGTGATCGGGCCCGGCACCAGCCCCGCCCGCTCGATGGCCCTGATCGCCGCGGCCCGGTCGAGGCCCGCCAGCGGCGGGATTGGCACGTTGACCGGCCGCACCACCGTCGAGTCGGCCGGCGGCCGCTGCGCCTCCCGCGTCTCCTTCGGCCTGGTCGGCGACGGCTTCGTGGCGAACGGCTCGGACGCCTGCGCCTCCGACGGCGCCCGCCCGCCCGGCCCCGCCGCCTCCCTCTTCGGCAGCGGTACGAGCACCGCGACCAGAACGACGGCGGTCACCAGCAGCGCCGCGCAGACCGCGACCGCCGCCCGCGGCCACCGATCCCCCCGCCCGTCCTGCCCCTCCGCCCCGGGAGGGGAATCGCCCGCGGGCCCGGGAAGCAGGTACCCGCCGGGCGTGCCGGTGGCCTCCGGCTCCGCCATCGGCCCGGCGCCGGAACCCGCCGCCCCCGCCGAGCCAGCTGAGCCCACGCCCTCGCCGGCGGCCGTCCAGGCTCCGGAGGCCGGTCGTGGGGTCTCGGGTGGGCGGGGGTCGGGGATCAGGGGTGGTGAGGAGCGCGGGACGGCCGGCGGAGGGGTGTCGAGCACCTCCGCCGCCACGTCCTCCGAAGCCTCCCCCAGCAGCTCGAACAGCAGCTCCCGGCTGCTCGGCCGGTTCCTGGCGTCCTTATCCAGGCACGCCGCGACCAGCGCCCGCAGCCGCCCTTCCAGCCGCCCCAGCTCGGGCGGCGCGGTCAGGATCCGGTGGAGCACGGGAGCCACCGAGTCCTGCCCGAACGGCGCCGTCGCGTTGGCCGCGAAGCACATCGTGGCGCCCCACGAGAACACGTCCGCCTTCCCGCTGACCGCCGACGCGGTGATCTGCTCGGGCGCCATGTACGCGGGCGTGCCCACCCCTCGCCCGCTGACCGTGGCCGCCGCGTCCAGGACCTTGGCCAGCCCGAAGTCGATCACCCGCGGCCCGTCGGAGCCGAGGAGCACGTTCTGCGGCTTGAAGTCCCGGTGCACGATGCCCGCCCGGTGGATCGCCACGATCGCGGTGGCGGTGCCGACCGCGAGCCGTTCCAGCGCGCCGCCGCGCCGCGGCCCGGTCAGGGCGACCTCGCGGTGCAGCGACGGCCCGTCGACGTACTCGCTCACGATGTACGGCCGGCCCTCGCCGAACCCCTCGTCGAACCCCGCGTCGATCACCTGCGCCGTGCAGAACCGCGCCACCTGCTTGGCCAGCTCGACCTCGCGCAGGAATGCCTCCGGCTCGTCCCCCACAGGTCCGTGCAGCAGCTTGACCGCGTACGTCTCCCCGCCCCGCGAACCGAGGAACACCGCGCCTTGACCGCCTTCACCCAGGCGCCCGGAAAGCTCGTAACCTCCGAGACGCTGCGGGTCCCCCGTCCTGAGCGGCTGCGCCGTTGGCACGTGGCGCCTCCCCTCGCCGCCACTCGTTCCTGCTTCCCACTGAAAGCAACGGGTCGCCAACAGTCAACGGTGTGCAGAGCAATCGCATCCTGACCGTGACACAGCGGGTCAAGAGGTACGGGTGACCGTGCCGGCATACGCCACGTCGTCGTTGCCCTGCCGGGTCACCTTGATGGCCATCTGGTCGGCGTACGAGGTGGGGAACATCCGCAGTGTCCCCGGATGGCACTCCTCGCCCCTGACCTGGTCGAGCGCGAACACCATCCCGGTGTCCGTCCGTCCCAGCCGTCCGGAGCACCGCAGGTCGGCGCCCCACCGCATGGCTCCGCCGGCGGACCCGAGGCGCAGCTCGACGGGGAAAACCCGCTGGGCGGTGAAGTGCTCGGCCGAGCCGGTCCACGTCCCCTCAAGGCCGGGCGCCTGCGCGCCGCGCAGCCAGAACACGAACCCGGCCACCCCCACCGCCACCGCGGCCGCGGCCACCGCCACCTGCCAGGGCCGCGGCCGCCGTCCCGGCCGCGCCACGGTGGTCCTGGCGACGGCGGGAAAGCTGGTGGTCGGGTCGGGATCGGTGATCGCCCCGCCGGCCGCTCCGCCCGGCCCCTCGACCGTGCTGCCGGCGACCGGTTCCGCGGCGGGGCCTGCGCCGGCCCGCTCGCCGACCACCCCGAGCGCGACCGGCCCCTCGACCGTCCCGCCGGCGGCGTGGGCCCCGGCGGGGGCGACGGCTGCCATCGCGCCCGACGTCAGCACGTCGTCACCGGCCGCCTCCTGGCCCAGCAGCCACCGCAGCACCTCCTCGGCGTCCGGCCGGTCGCCCGGCTCGGGCGCCAGGCACGCCTCCACGATCTCCCGCAGCCGCCCGGCCAGCGGCCCCAGGTCGGGCTTGCCGTACAGGACTCTGGCCAGGACTTCCCGGTAGGTGTCCGCCGTGTACGCGTGCCGCCCCGACGCGGTGTACGCGACCGTCAGCCCCCACGCCCACAGGTCGGCCGCCGGCCCGGCGGTCTCGCCTTTGATGCGCTCGGGCGGCAGGTACGCCGGCGTGCCGACCGGGGTCAGGTTGGTGGTGACGGCCCCGTCGACCAGGCGCGACACGCCGAAGTCGATCACCCGTGGCCCGTCGATGCCGAGCAGGACGTTGCCGGGCTTGAAGTCGCGGTGGACGACTCCGGCCCGGTGGATGGCGCCGAGCGCGGTGGCGGTGCCGATGGCCAGGCGCTCCAGCGAACCGCCGCGGCGCGGCCCGCGCGCGAGCACGTGGTCGCGCAGCGAGGGCCCCTCGACGTACTCGCTGACCAGGTACGGCCGGTCGCCTTCGAGGTCGGCGTCGAGCAGCTGGGCGGTGCAGAACGCGGCCACGCGGCGCACCGCCTCGATCTCCCGGAGGAACCTGCGCCGAACGTCGGGGTCGCCGGACAGGCTGGCGTGCAGCAGCTTGATCGCGACCTGCGCCCCCTGCGGCGAGTGGCCGAGGTAGACGACGCCCTGGCCGCCGTGTCCGAGCCGGCGCGACAACCGGTACGACCCCAGGTGGCGTGGGTCATCGGCGCGTAGCTCGGACATATCCCGGAATTATGCCGTTGATCAGATCAGTTCGGCGTAATGATCGAGGATCGGCAGGACCGTGTCGGCCGGGCCGCTGGGCACGATGGCCACCACCTCGTCGATGCCGAGCCCGGCGAAGTAGTCGAGCTTCTCCCTGGTCGGGCGGGTGCCGAACGGGATCACCCGGGCCATCGGCCGTCCCGCCTGCTCGCAGGCCGCCCGCAGCGCGGGGATGGCGGTCTTGACGCCGGAGCCGCCGATCGGGATCCAGCCGTCGGCGTACTCGGCGACGTGGGCGAACAGCGTCGGTCCGGCCGCGCCGCCGACGTATACGGGGGGCACGGCCAGCGGCTTCGGCCACGACCAGGACGGCTCGAACCCGTCGAAGGAGGCCACCTCGTCGCGCCACAGCGCCCGCATGGCCAGCACGTTGCGCCGGACGACCGCGCGGCGGCGGCGAAGCGGGAGTCGAAGCCGCGCTCCTCCGCGGCCCTGGCCGGCTCGTCGACGGGCATGGCCAGGTCCGTGGCGAACATCGTGATCCCGAGCCGCATGCGGCCTCCTCGTTGTCTAACGAAGCGATTGCTCGTCAACGGTCACCGGCGGCGGAACCGTCCGCGGGAAACGGTCCCTGGACACGCTTTCTATCAGCCCCGCCGGCCGGCCCCGGGCGGGGCCGCGGACCGGGGACGATCAGCGGGCGATAGCCTCGTGTCGTGCTGGACAGGATCGCGGCCACCCGATACGTGACCCCGCTGCGGGAGGGTGGCTCGCTGCCCGGCGTCGTCGAGGCCGACGACCTGGGCACCTACGTGGTGAAGTTCCGTGAGGCGGGTCAGGGCCGCCGCGTGCTCGTCGCGGAGATCATCGCCGGCGAGCTGGCCCGCCGCCTCGGCCTCAAGACTCCCGACCTCAAAATCATCGACCTCGACCCGCAGCTCGGCATCCGCGAGCCGGACGAGGAGGTGCAGGACCTCCTCAAGTCCAGCTCCGGCCTCAACCTGGCGGTCGACTTCCTGCCGGGCGCGCTCGGGTTCGAGCCGCTGGCGTGGGTGGCCGACCCGGTGTTCGCGGCCAGGGTGGTGTGGTTCGACGGCCTGATCCACAACATCGACCGGAGCTGGCGCAACCCCAACCTGCTCGTGTGGCACCGCGACACCTGGCTGATCGACCACGGCGCGTCGCTCTGGTTCCACCACAACTGGCCCACCGCCGATCCGCAGCGGCCGTTCGACGCGGGCGATCACGTGCTGGCGCCGTACGCGGGCGACGTCGCGGCGGCCGGCGCCGACCTGGCCGAGCGGATCACCCGCGAGCTGCTGGAGGGCGTGACCGCGCTGGTGCCCGACGAGTGGCTCGACGGCGAGCCGGGGTTCGGCTCGGCGCGGGCGGTGCGGGAGGCGTACGTCGACCACCTGGAGCGGCGGGCGCGCGGGCCGCGCGAGTGGCTGGTGCGCGGCGAGCCGCGGGCGGCGCGGCGCGGGCCGGGGTCGGTCGGCGAGTTCTGGCGGGGAGGCAGCCGGTGACCAGAGACGTCTACGAGTACGCGGTGATCCGCGTGGTCCCCAAGGTCGAGCGGGGCGAGCTGATCAACGCGGGCGTGCTGCTCTACTGCCAGCCGCGCGGCTACCTGTGCGCGCGGGTGGAGCTCGACCCGGCCCGGCTGCGCGCCCTCGACCCGGCGGCCGACGTCGACGCGGTGCGGCGGGCGCTCAGCGCGTACGAGCTGGCCTGCGGCGACCATCCGGGCCCGCTGGAGTCGGAGTCGCTCGGCGGCCGGTTCCGCTGGCTGACCGCCCCCCGCAGCACCATCGTGCAGGCCGGGCCCGTGCACGCGGGCCTCACCATCGACCCCGACACCGAGCTGGCCAGGCTCTTCGACAAGCTCGTACGGATCTAGAACAGCACCGACATGAAGGTGTCGACCTCGGTGAAGCCGACCTTCTTGTACACGGCGCGCGCCGAGTGGTTGTAGTCGTTGACGTAGAGCGACACCACGGGGGCGAAGCACTGCAGCGCGGCCTCCACGACGGCGGCCATGCCGGCCACCGCGTGGCCCCGGCCGCGGAGCTCGGGGTCGACCCAGACACCCTGGATCTGGCACGCCTGGGGCGTGACCGCGCCCACCTCCGCCTTGAACACCACTCGGCCGTTGTCGATGCGGGCGTAGGAGCGGCCGATCCTGATCAGCTCGGCCACCCTGGTGCGGTAGAGGGCGCCGCCGTCGCCGAGGTTCGGCGAGACGCCGACTTCCTCGGTGAACATGGCCACGCAGGCCGGCAGCAGGGTCTCGAACTCCTCCGGCCGCACCCGGCGGACGAGCGGGTCGGCCGCCACCGGCGGCTTGCGCGAGGTGGCCATGACCGGCTGAGCCCACCGGATCGCCCGCGCCCGCCCCCAGTACGGCTCGAGTCGCTCCCACAGCAGGGAGACCGCGTCGACCGGGCCCACGAGGGACGAGCAGCGCCGCCCCTGCTTGCGCGCGCGGTCGGCGAACGCGTGAACCGCCTCGGGCCCGGCGCTGACCGGCACCATGTTGGCCCCGGCGTAACAGAGTGACACAAGGCCACCGCGCGGCCCGAATCCCCACATCTGCCCGCCGAGCCGCGCCGGGTTGAGTCCGACGGCCCGCACCCTTGAGGAGACGAAGACGTTGGCGACCGGATCGGTGTCCAGCAGGGCGATGACCTCGTCCCGGTCGCTGTCGTCCAGCACGCGCGACGCCGAAGTACGCAGCATCACATGGTCAGACTACGCGAAGGGTCACCGATTGGCTCATCCCGCGATGCCCACGGTAACCCTTTCTTGACGTCATCGTGTTCCGAGCAGCTCTCCGAGAATCCCCAGGAGGTCGGACCGCTGCGACGGCTCGGCGGTCATGTGCTCGGCCGGGCGCGGCCGGGGCGACGCGGCGCAGGCCGCGTCACGCGGCGGCAGCGACCCGTCCCGCAGGTACGCCGCCAGGTGCCGGTCCACGCACTGGTTCCCGGCCAGCGACACCCCGTGGTTGCCGCCCTGGTCGACCACCATGCGCACGTCGGCGAACCGCGCCCGCATCTTCAGCGCCCCCTTGTACGGCGTCGCCGCGTCGTCCCGCGACTGCAGCATGAGGACCGGCGGCAGGCTCCGCGACCCGCGCACCTCGACCGGCTTCCCGCCGGGCACCGGCCAGAACGCGCACGGCGCGTTGAACCAGGCGTTCGGCCAGGTCAGGAACGGCGCCCGGCGGTGCAGCCTGGTCATGTCGGCCCGCCACCGCGCCCAGTGGCGCGGCCACCGCGCGTCCCGGCACTGAACCCCCAGGTAGACCGCGTAGCCGTTCTCGTCGGCCGCGCTGTTGGAGCCGTGCCGCTCGTGGACGCCGATCAGGCCGCTCGCGTCGCCGCGGCGGACGTACGCCGACCACGCGGCGGCGAACTGCGGCCAGACGCGGTCGCTGTAGCCGGCGACGGTGAAGACGTCGTCGAGCTCGCTCGGGCCCACGACGCCGCCCGCCGGGCGGGTCCGGAGGCGCTCGCGCATGGCGTCGTAGGCGAAGGAGGTCTGCTTGAGGGTGGCGCCCAGTTTGTACGTGTCGTGGTGGCGCGCGGTCCAGGCGAGGAACTGGCGGTGGCGGCGTTCGAAGGCGGTGTTCTGGCTCAGGTTCGACCGGTACCAGACGCCGGTCGGGTCGACGCTGCTGTCCAGGACCAGCCGCTTGACCCGGTTCGGGAAGAGGGTGGCGTAGACGGCGCCCAGATAGGTGCCGTACGAGAAGCCCAGATAGGAGATCCGCTCCTCGCCGAGGGCGGCGCGGACCACGTCCATGTCCCTGGCGGTGTTCTCGGTGGTGAGGTGCGGGAGCAGCCAGGACCAGTACGCGCCGCAGCGGGTGGCGTACTCGGCGGCCCTGGCCAGCAGCACCCGCTCGTCGGCGGGCGTGCGCGGCACCGAGTCCGGCCGGGGCGGCTTGTAGTAGACCGCCGGGTCGACGCAGTGCAGCGCCGGCTCGCTGCCGCCGACGCCGCGCGGGTCGATGCCGACGATGTCGTAGCGCTCGCTGATCTCCTGCGGCAGGGTGGCGGCCACGTACTGGGTGAGGTCCCGGCCGGAGGCGCCGGGGCCGCCCGGGTTGATCAGGAGCGTGCCGAGGTGGTTGCCGTCGCGCGACACCTTGGCCTTGACGCGGTTGATCGCCAGCTTGATCGACTGGCCCCAGGGTTCGCGGTGGTCGAGCGGCACGCGTACGGTGGCGCACTCCAGGTCCGCGCGCGCGGCCTTGCCCGCCGCGGGAGGGCAGGTCCCCCACATCACCGTGCTCGCCGGCGCGGCCGGCCTGCCCGCCGCGCCCGCCACACCTGTCACCGCGTCCGCCGCCGTGACCGCCGCCGCGTCCGCGCCCGCGGCGCCGGTGACGAGCACGGCCACGCCGGCGACAACCCCAACTACCCGCTTCACCCGGCCCCCTTCACTGTCATGGACCTTGTGATGCTCCCGTACGCGACCGGGTCATGACGCTGGGTATGGGGAAATGCTTGCCGTTCCGTAATCGATCGGTGGCCCTGGGTGATCGGCGCGCGGCCGCGCGAGGGTCCGAACGTGAGCCGTGGGCGTCAGCCGACCGTGACCACGGGGCCGGTGATGTCGTCGTCCAGGTCGATCTCGACGCCCATCTCCTCGGCCAGGCGCAGGGCCTCCTCGATCAGGGTCTCGACGATCCGCGACTCGGGGACGGTCTTGATGACCTCGCCCTTGACGAAGATCTGGCCCTTGCCGTTGCCGGAGGCGACGCCGAGGTCGGCCTCGCGGGCCTCGCCCGGGCCGTTGACCACGCAGCCCATCACGGCCACCCTGAGCGGCACCTTCAGCCCTTCGAGCCCGGCCTGCACCTGGTCGGCCAGGGTGTAGACGTCGACCTGGGCGCGCCCGCAGGACGGGCACGAGACGATCTCCAGGCCGCGCTCGCGCAGCCCGAGCGACTCCAGGATCTGGGCGCCGACCTTGACCTCCTCGACCGGAGGCGCGGACAGCGAGACGCGGATGGTGTCGCCGATGCCCTCGGCCAGCAGCGCGCCGAACGCCACGGCCGACTTGATCGTGCCCTGGAAGGCCGGGCCGGCCTCGGTCACGCCCAGGTGGAGCGGGTAGTCGCAGCTGGCGGCCAGCAGGCGGTACGCGTTGATCATCACGACCGGGTCGTTGTGCTTGACCGAGATCTTGATGTCGCGGAAGCCGTGCTCCTCGAACAGCGAGCACTCCCACAGCGCCGACTCCACCAGCGCCTCCGGGGTGGCCTTGCCATATTTCCCCAGCAGGCGCGGGTCGAGCGACCCGGCGTTGACCCCGATGCGGATCGGCACGCCGTGGTCGGCCGCCGCCCTGGCGATCTCGCCCACCTTGTCGTCGAACTTCTTGATGTTGCCCGGATTGACGCGGACCGCCGCGCAGCC
>DASUCK010000316.1:0-30509 GCA_036276095.1 Nonomuraea sp.
CCGGGCTGTGCCTGGCGCTGGTGGTGGTGTCGATCGTGTTCTCGCTGCGGATGGGCGCGCGGCTGTCGAAGGAGCTCGTCGCGCTGCGGCTGGCCGCGCTGGAGGTCGCGCAGGAACGCCTCCCGAACGTGGTCGCCAAGCTGCGCCGGGGCGAGAAGGTCGAGATGCCGGAGCTGTCGGTGGCCAGCACCACGACCGAGATCGACGACGTCGGGCAGGCGTTCTCCACCGTCCAACAGACCGCCGTGGAGGCCGCGGTCGGGCAGGCGCAGCTCAGCGAGGGCGTCGGTCACGTGTTCCGCAACCTGGCCAGGCGCAGCCAGACGCTGCTGCACCGCCAGCGCATCCAGCTGGAGGACATGCAGCACCGGGCGACCGACCCGGACGCCCTCGAAGACCTCTTCAAGCTCGACCACCTCACCACCCGCATGCGCCGCCACGCCGAGGGCCTGATCATCCTGTCCGGCGCGACTCCGGGGCGCGGCTGGAGCCGGCCCGTGCCGCTGCTGGACGTCGCCCGCGGCGCCGCCGCCGAGGTCGAGGACTACCAGCGCGTCACCGTCGAGCCGATGCCCGGCCAGCGCCTGGCCGGGCCGGTGGTCGGCGACATGATCCACCTGATCGCCGAGCTCATCGAGAACGCCACCGTCTACTCCCCCGCGCACACCCCGGTCATCGTGCGCGGCGAGACGGCCGCCCGCGGCTTCGTCGTCGAGGTCGAGGACCGCGGGCACGGCATGAGCCCACAGGCGCTGGCCGAACTCAACGAGCGGCTGGCCAGCCCACCGGAGTTCGACCTGGCCGACACCGACCGGCTCGGCCTCTTCGTCGTCTCCCGCCTGGCCGCCAGGCACGACATCCGCGTGACGTTGCGCGGTTCAGCATATGGAGGGACCACCGCGATCGTGTTGATCCCGGAAGAGCACGTGGCCGAGCCCGAGGCGCCCGCTCCCGTGGAGGAGCCCGCGCGGCCCATGCGGGTGGTGCGAAGTGAGTCGTGACGAGCGCTGGCTGGACGAGGACGCCGGTCCGATCGTCCCCGCCTACCTGCTGACCAGGGGCCGTACGGTGCCCGCGAGCGAGGCCATCGACCTCATCGCGGTGATCATCACGGCCGGCGGCCTGGCGCCGCCGGTCGGCCTCGGCCCCGAGCATCTGATCATCCTGCAGAAGTGCACCAAACCCACCCGGCTCGTGGACGTCGCCGCCGAGCTCAACCTGCCCATCGGCGTGGTCCGCGTGCTCGTCGGCGACCTGCACGCCCAGAAGCTCGTCCAGGTCGAGCACCCGCCGCCCGCCCCCGACGCCAAGGTGCTGCTGGAGGTGATCAGCGGCCTGAAGGCCCTGTGAGCGCCTTCCTGTTGAGCCGCCCGTAGACCGCCGCGAACGCCGCGGCCGTGACGCCGGCCACGGCGGCGCTGCCGAAGACCCACTGGTAGCCGACCGCGTCGGGCCTGGCCGCCAGGATGGCCGCGATCACCGCGCCGGACGCGCTGCCGCCGACGATGCGCACCAGCGCGTTCACGCCCGCCGCCACGGCGGTCCTGCCGGGGTCGACGTGCTCGACGGCCATCGTGCCGAGGGCCGCGTACCCGATGCCGAGGCCGATGCCCATGATCGAGGCGGCCGCGTACAGGTGGATCGGGAGCTCGTGCCGGGCGAGCAGCCACAGCGCGGCCAGGCCGGTGAGCGCGGAGCCCGCGGCGACCATGGTGGAGGCCGGGAAGCGGCGCATGAAGCGGCCCGCGAACAGCGAGATCACCAGCATGAACACCGTGCTCGGCAGGAGGTAGAGCCCGACCTCCAGGATGGAGGCGGAGAACCCGAAGCCGGGGGCCTGGGCGAAGCTGGACATGCCGGTCAGGAGGGTGAAGAAGGAGAAGCCGAGCAGCAGCGACGACACGGTCGCGCCGACGGTGCCGCGGTGCACCAGCATCGACATCTCCACCAGCGGCTCGGCCACCCTGCGCTCGACCGCGACCCACAGCGCCGCAAGGGCCGCCGCGGCGGCGAGCAGGCCGAGCACGCCCGGCGACGTCCAGCCCCACGAGCCGCCCTCGCTGATGGCCAGCAGGAGGGCGACCAGCCAGGCGGTCAGCAGCGCGGCGCCGGGCAGGTCGGGGCGTCCGCCGCCGGCCGGGGCGCGGTCGCGGACCAGGACCGCCACGACGGCCGCGGCGGCCAGCGAGATGCCGCTGATGATCCAGAACACCAGGTGCCAGTCGCCGGAGGCGAGCCCGGCCAGGATCATGCCGCCGCCGCTGCCGAACCCCATGGTCGCGCTCAGCACCCCGATCCCGGTCGCCAGCTGGCGCCTGGGCAGGACGTCGCGCACCACCCCGATCGACAGGGGCACCAGCGCGGCCACGAACCCCTGCAGTACCCGCCCCGCGATCAGCCACGGGAGCGAGGTCGCCAGGGCCGCCATGACCGACCCGAGCACCAGGAGGGCCAGCGCGCCGAGGATGACCGGGCGCCGGCCGTACATGTCGCCGAGACGGGACAGCAACGGCGTGGCCACGGCGGCGACCAGGAGGCTCAGCGTGAGCGTCCAGGTCACGGCGGAGAGCGGGGCGTTCAGGTCGCGTTGCAGGACGGGAAGCAACGGCACCACCGCGGTGTTCTGCAGGGCTGCGATGGAGGCCGCGCAGGCCAGCGAGACCACCGCCGGCCAGGGGTTCCCGGAGAGCGTTCGGGGGGACGCGGACGTGACCGCTGTCGCCATCTCGACTCCTTTGGATAACTTGGGTAAGTAACAAGTCTCGATGATACATACGTAAGTTAGGTAATCAACAGGATGGACGTAGATCTCGACAGAACGGTGTCGGCCTTCCGCGCGCTCGTGACCACGCTCAACCGCGTCAAGACGCACGAGCGGCTGACCGAGGCCGCGGGCGTCCGGCTCGACCGGCCGGACGTGCAGATCCTCGTCCACCTGCTGGACTCCGGCGAGCCGCGCAGGATCGGCATGATCGCCGAAGGGCTCCAGGTGGAGAGCCCGCACGTGACGCGCCACGTGTCCGCGCTGGAACGGCGCGGCCTGGTCGAGCGCGTACGCGATCCCGACGACGGCCGGGCCTGGCGCATCGCGCTCACCGGAGAAGGCGCCGAGGTGGCGCGCAGGTGCCGGCGGGTGACCACCGAGTGGTTCGAGACCGCCCTGGCCGGCTGGCCGGCCGAGGATCGGGCGGAGCTGACCCGGCTGCTGGAGAAGCTCTCCACGGACGTCCACGCGCACCTGAAGGCCCGCCTCACCGCCACGTGAGCAGGCCGTGACCGGCTAGCGTGACACGTCCCGGCCACGTGGGCAGGTCGTGCCCGGCTACGCCTGCGGCACGTCCTCGGCTCGGTGGCAGGCGACCCGGCGGCCGCCCACGTCCCGCAGGGCGGGCGGTCGCTCGCATTCGGGCCCGGCGAGCGGGCACCGCAGCCGGTACGCGCACCCGGACGCGGCCGGCACCGCCTCCGCCCGCCCCCCGGCCTCCGGAGGCGGGCCGCCCAGCTTGGGCACCGCGTCGCGCAGCGCCTTCGTGTACGGGTGGGCCGGCGCGGCCAGCAGCTCGGCCGTGGGGCCCGACTCGACGACGCGGCCCGCGAAGAGCACGTGGGAGGTGCGGCAGAGGCGTTCGACGACCGCGAGGTCGTGCGTGATGAGCAGGCGTTCGGTGTCCAGGCCGGCCAGCAGGTCGAGGATCCTGGCCTGGACGGTCACGTCGAGGGCGCTGGTGGGCTCGTCCAGGATGAGCAGGCGGGGGGCCACGGCCAGGGCTCTGGCGATCACGACGCGCTGGCGCTGGCCGCCGGAGAGCTGGTGGGGCCGGCGGGCGGCCAGGGCGGGGTCCAGGCCGACCTGGTCGAGCAGGTCGGCGACCCGGCCGCGGTCGCACCGGGGCAGTGCCTCGGCGATGGAGGCGCCGACGCGCATGCGGGGGTCGAGGGCCTCGGCCTGGAAGACGGGCTGGACGTCCTTGCGAAACATCCGCATGTCCGCATTTTTCAGGTCAACGTCGCCGTACAGGATATGTCCGGAGATCGGGCGCAGGAGGCCCAGGAACGCGCGGGCCAGGGTCGTCTTGCCCGAGCCGCTCTCCCCGATCAGGCCGACGCCGCCGTCCTCGATGGCCAAGGTCACGTCGTGGACGACCGGGCGTCTGCCGTACCCGAGCGTCACGTTCTCGGCCCTCAGCTCGGCCCTCGGCTCGGCCCTCAGCACGGTCACGGCATCGCCTCCAGCAGCTCGCGCGTGTACGGGTGGGACGGCGCGGCCAGCACCTCCCCGGCCGGGCCCGACTCCACCACCGCGCCGTCCTTCATCACCAGCACGCGGTCCGCGATGGTGGAGACGAGCGCCAGGTCGTGCGAGACCAGCAGCAGGGCGAGCCCGCGCTCGGCGCGCAGCCGGCGCAGCACGCCGACCACCTCGGCCTGCACGGTCACGTCGAGGGCGCTGGTGGGCTCGTCGGCCAGGATCACCTCCGCGCCCAGGGCGATGGCCAGCGCGAGGGCGAAGCGCTGCGCCTGGCCGCCGGAGACCTCGTGCGGGTAGCGGCGCAGCAGCGCCGGGTCGAGCAGCACGGCCTCCATGGCCGCGGCCATGACCTGCCGCGTGGCCGGCCGGCCGTGGAGCCTGAGCGCGCGGCGCATGAGGACGCCGAGGCGGGTGGCGGGGCCGAGCGCGGCCTGCGGGGACTGCATGACGAGCGCGGCGCGGGAGCCGCGGATCGCGCGGAGGCGGCGGGGCGGGGCGGTGCGCACGTCGACCCCACATACCCGTATTCGTCCTGAAATTTCGGCATCTGTGGTGAGGCCCAGCAGCGCCAGCAACGTCGTCGTCTTGCCCGACCCGCTCTCCCCCACGATGGCCACGCACTCCCCCGCGCCCACGTCCAGCTCGGGCACGTCGGCCACGACCCGGCCGCCGTACCTGACCCTGAGGTCGCGCACCTCGATCACCTGACCGCCCTCCGCGGATCCAGCGCGTTCCGCAGCCCCTCGCCGAGCACGTTGAACGCGAACGCCGTCACCAGGATCGCCAGGCCGGGGAAGGTGACCACCCACCAGTTCGTGGTGAAGAGCGTCTGCCCCTGCTGCACCATCAGCCCCCACTCGGCGGTCGGCTCCTGCGCGCCCAGCCCCAGGTACGACAGCGCCGCCGCGGTGAGGATCACCCCGCCCGCGTCCAGCGAGATCTGCACCAGGACGGGGGTGAGCGAGTTCGGCAGCACGTGCCGCAGGATGATCAGCGGGGCGGGCACGCCGAGGCAGCGGGCGGCGTCCACGTAGCTCCGGGTGGAGACGGAGGCGGCCACCGAGGCGGCCAGGCGGGCGTACCAGGGCCACCAGGTCACCGCGATGGCCAGGACGACGGTGTTCACGCTGGGCGGCAGCACCACGGCCATGGCCAGGGAGAGCAGCAGCGCGGGGAAGGCGAGGAACACGTCCGTGACCCGCATGATCACGTCGCGGAGCGGGCCGCCCGCGTACCCGGCCACCAGGCCCAGCGTCACCCCCGCCAGCGCGGAGACGGCCAGCACGGCGACCGCGATGAACAGCGAGGTGCGGCCGCCGTACAGGATCCTGGTGAGGATGTCCCGGCCGACGCTGTCGGTGCCGAGCCAGTGGTCGGCGCCCGGCGGCCTGAGCTGCTCCAGCGGGTTGGGCTCGTCGGGGTAGGGGGCGAGCCACGGAGCGAGCAGCGCGGCCAGCACGACGATCAGGATGATCGCCGTGCCGAGCGCCGCGAGGCGGTCGGGGATCCGCGGCAGCCCGCGCCGGAGGGACGCCTCCGCGGCGCTCATCGCGCCCTCACCCGCGGGTCCACGACGCCCTGCAGCAGGTCGACCACCAGGTTGGCCAGGGTGTACACCAGTGCGACCACCAGCGTGACGCCCGCGATCGCCGGGGTGTCCAGAGCCTTGATCGACTCGGCGGCGTAGCGGCCGAGGCCGGGCCAGTTGAACACGGACTCGACGAGGAAGCCGTTGACGATCGAGTACGCGAACACGAGCGCGATCAGCGACAGCACCGGCCCCAGCGCCGGCCGCAGGGCGAACCTGGTCAGGATCGACGTCTCCCCGAAGCCCAGCGCCCGCTCCAGCCGGGCGTGGTCCTGGCCGGCCTCCTCGATCAGCGCCGCCCGCGTCATCTGCGCGATCACCCCGGTCGGGTAGGCGGCCACGACGAGGGCGGGCAGCGCCAGGTGCCGGAGGGTGCTGGTGAAGATCGGCCAGTTGCCGGTGATGAGCGCGTCGACGACGGTGATGTTCGTCCACAGGGTGAGGGGGCTGGTGGTGTCGAGGGAGGAGTCGTACTCGCCGGCGACGGGGAACCAGCCGAGCTTGCTCGCGAACACCAGCTGCAGGATCAGCGCCAGCCAGAACACCGGGACGGAGACCGCCAGCATGCTCGTGAACCGCACCCCGAACTCCGGAAATCTCATCTTGTAGCGGGCGGCGAGCACCCCGACCGGGATCCCCACCACGACCGCGACCACCAGCGCCGCCCCCACCAGCTCCAGGGAGGCGGGGAAGGCCAGGGAGAGATCGTCGCGCACCGGCTGCCGCGTGCGCAGGCTCGTCCCCCAGTCGCCGGACAGCAGGTCGCGCACGTAGGCCACGAACTGCAGCGGCAGCGGACGGTCCAGCCCGAACCGCTCCCGCGCCGCGGCCAGCTGCTCGGGCGTCGCCTTCGGCCCCGCGTACGCCACCGCCGGATCCCCCGGCACCAGCCGCATGACCGCGAACGTGAGCATGACCACGCCGGCCACGACCAGGAGCGCCTGGCCGAGCCGGCGGGCCAGATAGACCGGCACGGCTAGCGCGCGCGGGTCAGGTCGTAGAAGAAGACCACGTTGGGATAGGCGGGATTGTCCACGTATCCCCGCACGTCGGCGGTGAGCGCCCGCTGGTAGGTCTGCACGTACGGCACCGCCACCGCCGCCCGCTCCTGGATGATCCTCTTCTGCAGATCCCGGTACGTCATGTCCGCCTTGAGCTGGTCGGTGGCCGTGAGCTGCGGCAGCGAGTCGATGGCCGCGTCGATCCCCGCGTCCTTCAGGTACGACAGGTTGAACTGCGGCTCGTCGGCGCTCTTGAACACGTTGAGGAACCACGAGTAGGCGTCCGGATAGTCCGGATACCAGTACATGACGAAGATGTCCTGGCCCTGCTTCTTCCCCAAGTCCCACTGGGCGCTCCAGCTCATCGGCCGGGCCCGCAGCGTCACGTTCAGCTTCTTCAGCGCCGAGCTGAGGAGCGTCACCAGCAGCTTCTGGTCCTCGTCGCCCTGGGCGTAGGTCAGGTTCAGCTCCAGTTCGGGGTTGTCGGGGCCGTACCCGGCCGCGGCGAGAAGCTCCTGCGCGCGGGCGAGGTCCTGCTTGGGCTCCATGCCGGCGACGTGACCGAGCAGCCCCTGCGGCACCAGCCCGCTGGCCTTGGTGGCCGAGCCCTTGAGCGCGGTCACCAGGCCGTCGTAGTCGATCGCCGCCTGCAACGCCTGCCGGATCCGCTCGTCGCGGGTCGGCCCTGCGGCGGTGTTGAAGAGGACGAGCAGGTTCTGGAACGACGGCGACTGCGCGGTCTGCACGTTGGGGGTGGCGCTCGCCTGCTCGAACAGCTGCGGGTTGAGCCGCTGCACGAAGGTGACCTCGCCGCGCTGGAGCAGCTGCCAGGCCGTGGTGATCTCCGGGGTGACCCGGAAGGCGACCTTCCTGTACTGCTCGGGCTTCCACCCGCCCCAGTAGCCCTCGAACGCCTTGAGCGTGAGCTCGGTCTCCTGCCCCTTCCGCCAGGAGTCGATCGTGTACGGCCCCGTGCCCGCGGTCGTCCTCCCGTCGGGGTCTACGGCGTCGACGTCGTAGATGTGGGCGGCGTAGCCGGAGGCGGCGACCAGGTCGAGCGGTGCCGGGTACTTCAGCGTGAATCTCAGCGTGGCCGGGTCGACGGCCTCGATCGTCTCGACCGGGTCCCAGATGTAGGCGGCGCCGCCCTTCTTCTCGATCGTGCGCTCGATGGCCTTCTTGGCGGCCTCGGCGGTGAGCGGGGCGCCGGAGTGGAACTTCACGCCCTGGCGCAGCGTGAACGTCCACTGCTTGCCGCCGTCGGCCGAGGTCCACTCGGTGGCCAGGCGCGGCTGGGCCGTGCGGGTGCGGGAGTCGTACCTGGTCAGGCCCTCGTAGATGTTGGACAGGGCGATGATCTCGCTGGAGTAGGAGGTCGCCGGGTCCCAGTCGGTGACCACGTCGAGGTTGGGCGCGTAGACGAAGGTGCCGTCGTTGGCCTGCGCGGCCGCCGACCGGCCCGAGGGCTGCGGGGTCCCGCCGGCGCCGCGTACCTGGCCGCCCGCGCACGCGGACGCGGTCAGGGCCAGGACACCGGCGACCCCGGCGACGAGCAGACGCTTGTGCCAGCGCATGGTGGGGGGTCCTTTCGGTTTCTACCGGGCGCGGGGTCCGGCCCTTGGCCCTTTCGATGGCCCGCGACCGGTTCTGTCCCGCAGGCAAGATCGTATCCACTCGGCCGCTCGCGAGCGCGATCGCGATGCCCACGGGTGGACCCCGTCGGAGCCGCCGATCCCGGACCGCGGCACGATTCCGGGCGAGAGCCGGAACATCGCTCAAGTCAATCGTCATGTGGCGACACAACCAACCACATGGCACCTCATTACGCCAGTCCCTCACATGACGGCTCGGTACATGCGCACCCGGGCGCCGACGTCGCGAACGTGCCCATCTCGCCCAGAGATGACTACGCTCACCGGCATGTCGGAACTGCACTGCACGCATTGCGGCGAGAACGCGCTGGAGCCCGGGTTCATCATGGACTCCGGCGAGAGCGCCAAGGGCTTCGCCCGATGGGTCGAAGGGGCGCTCGAACGCGGCGTCTTCGGCGGGGCCAAGCTCATGGGCCGGCCGAAGTGGGAGATCGACGCCTACCGCTGCCGCCACTGCCACCACCTCGAACTCTTCGCCGTCCGCCCGGCCTGACCGCCGGTCTGCCGGCCTGCTTACCCGGCCCTCCCTCGGACCGACCGTCGACCCGGCCGCGCGGCCCACAACGGTCACGGCCGGGAGACGGAAAACGTCGCCGCCGCCGTTTAGGGTGCTGGCATGACAGACTTGCTGCTCCGCGGCGGGCTCCCCTGGGGGCTCGGCTCACCCGCCGACATCCTCGTCCGCGACGGCCGGATCCACCGCGTCGGCCAGGGCCTCGACCCGGCCGGCGCGCAGGTGGTCGACATCTCCGGGCAGCTCGTGCTGCCCGGCCTGGTCGAGGCCCACTGCCATCTCGACAAGACCCTCTACGGCGGCCCGTGGGTGCCCCACTCGGCCGACGACACCCTCGCCGGCCGCATCGGCCACGATTTGCGCCGCCGGGCCGAACTGGGCGTCCCGAGCGTGGAGCGGATCAGCGCGCTGCTGGCCCGCATGAGCGCGTACGGCACCACCCACGTCCGCACCCACACCGACATCGACCCGCTGGTGGGCCTGCGCGGCGTGGAGGCCGTGCGCGAGGCCGCCGCCGGGTCCCCCGTCGAGGTGCGCCAGGTCGCCTTCCCGCAACACGGCGTGCTGACCAACCCGGGCACCGCCGAGCTGCTCGAAGAGGCGCTGAAGAGCGGCGTCGAGGCCATCGGCGGCATCGACCCCGCCGGTTTCGACCGCGACCCCGTGCGCCAGCTCGACCTGATCTTCGGCCTGGCCGAGCGCTACGGCGCCCACCTCGACATCCACCTCCACGACGGCGGCACCCTCGGAGCGTGGGAGCTGGAGCTCATCACCGAGCGCACCAAGGCGCTGGGGCTCGGCGGCCGGGTGGCGGTCAGCCACGCGTACGCGCTGGGCCAGCTCGACGCCGCCCACCAAGACCGGCTGATCGAGGGCTTCGCCGAGGCCGGCGTCGCGCTCGTCACCGCGGCCGTCTACAGCTTCCCCGTGCCGCCGGTGAAGCGGCTGCGGGCCGCGGGCGTCACCGTCGCCTGCGGCCACGACGGCATCCGCGACCTGTGGGGCCCGTACGGCAGCGGCGACATGCTGGAGCGGGCCATGCACGTCGCCTACCGCAGCACCTTCCGCAGGGACGACGACATCGAGCTGGCGCTGGAGGCCGCCACCTACGGCGGTGCCCGGCTGCTCGGGCTCGACGGCTACGGGCTGGCCGAGGGCGACCGGGCCGACCTGGTCGTGGTGCCGTGCGGGGGCGCGGCCGAGGCGGTGGTCGTCCACCCACCACGCACTCTCGTCATGAAGGACGGCGTCGTCCTGCACAATTGACCGGCGGGACCATCGAAAGGCAGGCAAGTGCTCTCTATTCACCAGCGGATCGCGGCGGAGCTCGGCGTACGCGACGGGCAGGTGCAGGCCGCGGTCGAGCTGCTCGACGGCGGCTCCACCGTGCCGTTCATCGCGCGCTACCGCAAGGAGGCCACCGGCGCGCTCGACGACGTCCAGCTGCGCACGCTCGAAGAGCGGCTGCGCTACCTGCGTGAGCTGGAGGAGCGCAGGACCGCGATCGTGGAGTCGATCGAGTCCCAGGGCAAGCTCGACGACCAGCTGCGTGAGCAGATCATGGCCGCCGAGACCAAGGCCCGGCTCGAAGACATCTACCTCCCCTACAAGCCCAAGCGGCGCACCAAGGCGCAGATCGCCCGCGAGCTGGGCCTGGAGCCGCTGGCCGACCAGCTGCTCGCCGACCCGGGGCTGAGCCCACTGGCCGTGGCCGAGGGGTTCGTGACCGAAGGCGTGGCCGACGCCGGCGCGGCGCTGGAGGGCGCCAGGGCGATCCTCGTCGAGCGCTTCGCCGAAGACGCCGACCTCATCGGCGAGCTGCGCGAGCAGCTGTGGAGCCGCGGGCGGCTGGCGGCCAAGGTCCGCGAGGGCAAGGAGGAGGCGGGGGCCAAGTTCGCCGACTACTTCGACTTCGGCGAGCCGTTCACCAAGTTGCCCTCCCATCGCATCCTCGCCATGTTCCGCGGCGAGAAGGAGGAGATCCTCAGCGTCACGCTGGAGCCCGACGACAGCCCCGACTACGAGCTGCGCATCGCCGACCGGTTCGGCGTCTCCGACCAGGGCCGCCCCGCCGACAAGTGGCTCGCCGAGACCGTGCGCTGGGCCTGGCGCACCCGCATCCTCGTCCACCTCGGCATCGACCTGCGGATGCGGCTGTGGCAGGCGGCCGAGGACGAAGCGGTGCGGGTGTTCGCGGCCAACCTGCGCGACCTGCTGCTCGCCGCGCCGGCCGGCAGCCGGCCGACGATGGGGCTCGACCCGGGGCTCCGTACGGGTGTGAAGGTCGCCGTCGTCGACGCCACCGGCAAGGTCGTCGACACCGCCACGATCTACCCCCACGAGCCCAAGCGGCAGTGGGACCAGTCGCTCGCCGTGCTCGGCGCGCTCGCGCAGCGCCACGGCGTCGAGCTGATCGCCATCGGCAACGGCACGGCCTCGCGCGAGACCGACAAGCTGGCCGGCGAGCTGGTCAAGCACATGCCGGGGCTGACCAAGATCGTGGTGTCGGAGGCCGGGGCGTCGGTCTACTCCGCCTCGAAATACGCCTCTCAGGAGCTGCCCGACCTCGACGTGTCGCTGCGCGGCGCCGTCTCCATCGCCCGCCGGCTGCAGGACCCGCTGGCCGAGCTGGTCAAGATCGACCCGAAGTCGATCGGCGTCGGCCAATACCAGCACGACCTCGCCGAGTCCAAGATGTCGCGCTCGCTCGACGCGGTCGTCGAAGACTGCGTCAACGCCGTCGGGGTCGACGTCAACACCGCGTCGGCGCCGCTGCTCACCCGGGTGTCGGGCATCGGCGCCACGCTGGCCGAGAGCATCGTCCGCCACCGCGACGCCAACGGGCCGTTCCGCACGCGCACCGCGCTGAAGGAGGTGCCGCGGCTCGGGCCCAAGGCGTTCGAGCAGTGCGCGGGGTTCCTGCGCATCCCGGGCGGCGACGACCCGCTCGACGTCTCCAGCGTGCACCCCGAGGCCTACCCGGTGGTCCGCCGCATCCTCGGCTCGGTCAAGTCCGACCTCAAGTCGCTGATCGGCGACACCGCGACGCTGCGCGCCCTCAAGCCCCACGACTTCACCGACGAGACGTTCGGCGTCCCGACGGTCACCGACATCCTGCGCGAGCTCGAAAAGCCCGGTCGCGACCCGCGCCCGGCCTTCAAGACCGCCACGTTCAAGGAGGGTGTCGAGAAGATCTCCGACCTGGCCTCCGGCATGATCCTGGAGGGCGTGGTCACCAACGTGGCCGCCTTCGGCGCCTTCGTCGACGTCGGCGTCCACCAGGACGGCCTGGTCCACGTCTCGGCCATGTCCCGCACGTACGTGAAGGACCCGCGCGACGTCGTCAAGCCCGGCGACATCGTGCGGGTGAAGGTGCTCGACGTCGACATCCCGCGCAAACGCATCTCCCTCACGCTGCGCCTGGAGGACGACACGACCCCGCAGCCGTCCGGCGAGACCCCCCGCCGCCAGGGCGCCCGCGGCGAGCCGGGCCGAGGCGACGGCTCCCGCGGCGAGCCCGACCAGGGCCCCGGTCAGGGCCGGCGCGGTCAGGGAGCCCGCGGCGACGGCCAGCGGAGCCAGGGCGCCCAGCGTGGGCGTGGCGACCGGGGCGACCGGAGTGACCGGGGTGATCGCGGTGATCGCGACGGCCAGCGCGGCGGCCAGCGCCGCCAAGACCGCGCGGCCCCGATGGGCGCCATGGCCGAAGCCCTCCGCAAGGCCGGCCTCACCGACGACAAAACCCGCTGAGCACGACGAAGGGGCACCACCTCGACTCCGGCGCCTCCCGCCGACCACGCCGTCGCTCCGGCGGGGGCGATACGGTCGGAGGGTGAGCACATCAGCCTTCAGTGCGGCCCTCGGCCAAGCCCACGACCTGCTCCGGTGGTGTTCACCGCTGCGGACGGAGCTGTGGGCGGCGCGGCTCTCGGCGAGCCTGAAGCCGGACCAGGTGGGCCCGTTCCTGCGGGAGCTGGGCGAGGACGGCAGCGCGGAGGCGCGGCTCACCCTCGTGGCCTTGGCGGCGGTCAACCCCCTGCCCGGCACCGGCGGCCAGCACGTCCCCGGCCCGGGCGACCAGTACACGCCCGGCCCCGGCGACCTGTACGCGCGGGCGGCGGAAGGGCTGGGGGATACGGTGCCGGAGTGGGCGCGACGGATGGGGCGGGTGGCGTGTGAGGGCGCCTGCTACGGCAAGGCCGACCCGTACGGCGAGCAGGCCCTGGCCGTCCTGTCCTTCCGCTACGAGAACGGCAGGGAGCCCCACATCCTGGTCGTCGGCATCGACCAGCCCAACGGCGGGCTGGCGGTGGAGGCGCTGGTCGAGGAGGTGACGTTCCTCGACGATCTGGGGCTCGCGCCGGCGGAGCCGGGGGCGGTGGCGGGCTGGGTCCTTGAGGCGTTCGAGCTGGGTGACCGGGTCATGGGCGCCCGGGTGGCCGTGACCCTGCCGGAGGTCCGCCCGCTGGCGACCGCCCGCGCCCGCGCCGTGCCGGGCCTCGTACGCGGCGCGGCGGACACCACCCTGGCCCGGTTCGACGGCGTACCGGACCTGCCGGGGGCGTGGGAGGCGTTCGGGAAGCTCGCGGAGTTCGTCGGGGATCGGCCGCTGTGGTGGAGCCCGTCACGGGTGTCGCGGTTCCTGACGTCGTGGCTGCCCCGGGAGGCCGTCCTGAGTGAGGAGGCGGTCGGCGCGATGCCGGAGGTGCTCCGCGCCTGGACACGTTACTCGGGCGACCAGCCCGCGGTGCTGCGCCAGATCGACGAGGACGCGCCGCGACTGCCCGCGCTCATGGCCGACGAGTCCCGGTGGAGCCTCGGCAAGCGCCTGGCCCGCAACCGGCTCTGACTTCCGCGCCCTCCCTGGCTCGGTGTTTTCGGGGGTTCATGCCTCGACCGCGGTCATGCCGCGGGCGGCAGGTTGCCGAGGTGGCCTGCCGCGCTGGACAGCAGCATGTCGAGGGCGGTCGGGTACGCGCTGTCGTTCATGTGGGCGACCAGCAACGGCGCCGTGGCGGCGATGTGGGGGTGGGTGGCGGCGGGCAGGCGGGCGTACGTCTCCTGCCACACCTCCTCGTCGGCCTCCCGGGCGGCCGGCGGGAGGGCCAGGGTGGCGGCGTCGAGGATGGCGAAGGCGAGGGCCTGGTCGACGAAGGCGTGGTAGATCCGTACCGCGTCGGCGTCGGGGAAGCCGGCGCCGCGTAGCACGCCGAGGATGGCCTCGTCGGTGGCGACCTCGTTGGGGCGGCCGGTGACGCGGCTGGCGGTCAGTACGGCGGCCTGCGGGTGGGCGAGGTAGGCGTTGTGGATGCGCAGGCCGAGTCGGCGCAGGTCGGCGTGCCAGTCGCCGGAGGCCCGCCAGCCCTGCATCGCGTGCCCGAAGAGTTCGTCGGCGATGGCGAGGATGAGGTCGTCCATGCCGCGGAAGTAGCGGTAGACGGTGCTGGCGTCGGCGCCGAGGGCGTGGCCGAGCCGGCGGACGGTCAGGCCGGCCGCGCCGTGCTCGCGCAGCATGCGCAGCGCGGTCTCGACGATGAGCCGGTGGCTCAGAACCTGCCCCTGCTTCGTGGGACGCCGCCGCCGGCGCGCCGTCTCCGAGACCACCCGTTTGGCCACGATCGGACCCTCCTTATGCCAACGACATTGACGTTGATGAGCGTAGTCGAGTTGGATGAATGACACAGCCCCCAAAAGCACTTAAAGGGGATTTTTTGTCATGCGTATCCTTCTCGTGGGAGCCGGCGGGGTGGGCACCGCCATCACCCGGATCGCCGCCCGCCGCCCGTTCTTCGACCACATGGTCGTCGCCGACTACGACCTGCCCCGCGCCAAGGCGGCCGTCGCCGCGCTGGGCGACCGCGCCGGCCGCTTCACACCCGTCCGGGTGGACGCCGCCGACCCCGCCGCCGTCACCGCGCTGCTCGCCGCGCACGCCTGCGACGTGCTGCTCAACGCCGCCGACCCGCGTTTCGTGCTGCCGCTGTTCGACGCCGCGCTGGCGGCCGGCGCCGACTACCTCGACATGGCGATGTCGATGTCGAAGCCGCACCCGGAGCGCCCGTACGAGGAGGTCGGCGTGAAGCTCGGCGACGAGCAGTTCGCCAAGGCCGGGGAGTGGGTCGCCAGGGGCCGGCTGGCACTGGTCGGCATGGGCGTGGAGCCCGGCCTCGCCGACGTGTTCGCCCGCTACGCCGCCGACGAGCTGTTCGACGAGATCGAGGAGATCGGCATCAGGGACGGCGCCAACCTCACAATCGACGGCTACGACTTCGCCCCGTCCTTCTCCATCTGGACCACGATCGAGGAATGCCTCAACCCGCCGGTCATCTACGAGCGCGACCGCGGCTGGTACACCACCGAGCCGTTCAGCGAGCCGGAGGTCTTCGACTTCCCCGAGGGCATCGGCCCGGTCGAGTGCGTGAACGTCGAGCACGAGGAGGTGCTGCTCGTCCCGCGGTGGATCCCGGCGCGGAGGGTCACCTTCAAGTACGGCCTCGGCGAGGAGTTCATCGGCACCCTCAGGACGCTGCACGCCCTGGGCGTGGACAGCACCGAGCCGGTCCCGGTCAGGACCGACCGCGGCCCGGCGAAGGTGGCGCCGCGCGACGTGGTGGCCGCCGTGCTGCCCGACCCGGCCGAGCTGGGCGACCGCATGCACGGCAAGACCTGCGCCGGCACCTGGGTGAAGGGCGTCAAGGACGGCCGGCCGCGCGAGGTGTACCTGTACCACGTGGTCGACAACCAGTGGTCGATGCGCGAGTACGGCTCCCAGGCCGTGCTCTGGCAGACCGCCGTCAACCCGGTGATCGCCCTGGAGCTGCTGGCCGGCGGCGTCTGGAAGGGCGCGGGCGTGCTGGGCCCTGAGGCGTTCACGCCCCGGCCGTTCCTCGACCTTCTGATGGAGTACGACGCCCCCTGGGGCATGCGCGAGGGTTGACGGGCGGCCACAAAACGCCGGCCCGGCCGCGTACGTCGCCACGGCCGGGCCGGGTCTCCGGCGGCGCCACCACGGTCTGACGGCGGCTATGCTGCGCATGGACGTTTCGATGCTGCCCGAATGGGCGTTTTCCGGAGGAGATTGACGCGATGTACAAGGAGTTCGCTGTCGAGGCCGTGATGTGGGTCGTCCCGGTCGTCGTGCTCATCGGGGTCGCGCTCCTCGTCACCGCGTGAGCCTCCGGGGCCGAGCCCGCGGCCCGGCCCCCCTTTCACGCAGCGGTACCCCGACCGGCGGCCTCGCCGGGCGGGCTAGGAGGCCCACGCCAGCAGGGGGCTGCCCTTGCGCATGCGCTTCAGCGCCTGTTTCTCCAGCTGGCGGATGCGTTCGCGGGTCAGGCCCAGTTGCTCGCCAATCTCCGTGTACGTCCGTGCCCGCTCCCCGCTCAGCCCGTACCGCAGCTTGATCACGAACGCCTCGCGCGGGGGCAGGGTCGTGACCGCCTGATGCAGCTCGTCGGTCAGCGCGCGCTGCTCGGTCAGCTCCTGCACCTCGATGCCGTCCTCGTCGGCGATCAGGTCGCCGATGCGGCCCTCGCCGTACTCGCCGACCGGGATGTCCAGGCTCACCATCTCCTCGCCGAGCAGCCGCAGCGACGACACCTGCTGGAGCGAGCGCTCGGCCGCCGCGGCCAGCTCGGCGTCGGTCGGCTCCCTGCCCAGCTCGGCGGACAGCTGCCGGTCGACCCTGAGCAGCCGCGACAGCTCCTCCGCGACGTGGATCGGCAGCCGTACGGTGCGGCTCTTGTCGTGGATGCCGCGCTCGATGGCCTGCCGGATCCACCACATCCCGTACGTCGAGAACTTGTACCCCTTCCGGTAGTCGAACTTCTCCACCGCCCTGATCAGCCCGAGGTTGCCCTCCTGGATGACGTCGAGCAGTGGCAGCCCGCGGTAGGAGTAGCGCCGCGCGGCCGAGACGACCAGCCGCAGGTTGGCCCTGATCAGCAGGTCCTTGGCCCGCTGACCGTCACGGGCGACGAGTTCGAGCTCCGGCGTGCCCGCGCCGCGCTCGATGAGATGGCCCGCGTACAGGCCTGCCTCGATCCGCCGGGCGAGGTCGACCTCTTCCCCGGCGGAGAGCAAGGGGGTCTTTCCGATCTGCTTCAGGTACATGCCGAGCAGATCGGGTTCTTCGGCCGACATGCCCGGGCACTACCCGGTAAACGGCGGCGAATGCCCTTCTTCGTTGAGTTCGGCGATGGCGAGCTCGGCCGTGCTGCGGATGTCGAAGAACTTGTCGAGCGCGGTGATCGCGAAAAGGTGCTTGCAGCGGCCGTTGAGCCCGGACAGCAGCAGCCGGCCACCGGAGGCGGTGACGGCCTTGTGCAGGTAGACCAGCACGGACAGCCCGGAGGAGTCGCACACGCTGACCGCCTGCATGTCGATGACGAGCAGCGGGGGCTGGGTGAGGTCGAGGGCCTTGGTGACGCGGTCTCGGACCTCGGCCGCCGAGCCGAAGTCGAAGTCTCCCGTCAGCCTCGCGATGACGCAGGGTCCCTGGAGTCCGAGGCTTATCGACAAGGCCTGCTCCGAAGTCACCCAGCTCCACCTACCCGCTTTTGCTCGCCCGATCCACCCACTTTACGAGAAGTAGCGCTTCGGGTTGAACACCAGCATGTGCTCAATCTGGTCATCGGTCACGCCTGAGTCCAGCAGTGCGGCCAGGACGTCGTCGTGAATGTGATCGTAGCGCCAGTTCGGCGCGAGCGTGCTGCGGGCCTCGTCCCAGGTGTCGCCGAAGTAGTCCATGAAGCAGGCGGTGTCGTGGCTGAGCACCATGCGGTCGGCGTAGCCGCGCTCGCACAGCGCCGCGATCGTGGCCACGCGCTGCGCGGTCGGGTTGTAGACGTCCAGGCCGAAGCGGTCCATGCCGAGGGTCGCGCCGGTGTCGGCCAGCCGCATGAGGTAGTCGAGGTCGTTGCTGTCGCCGGCGTGCCCGACGACGACCTTGGCCAGGTCGACCCCCTCCTTGGCGAACAGGTCGAGCGCGACCAGCCCGGTCTGGGCGAAGGAGTTGGTGTGGACGGTGATCGGCGCCCCCGTACGCAGGTGCGCCTGGGCGACGGCCCGGCAGATGCGCTCGACGCCGGGCGTCAGCCCCTTCTGCTCGACCACGCACTTCAGGAAGGCCGCCTTCACGCCGGTGTCGGCGATGCCGGCGGTGAGGTCGCGGACGAAGTCGTCGATCATGGGGTCGGGGATGTCCATGAACAGGCCTGGGCCGCGGTGCTCGTACTGGTGCGGCAGCTCCTCGTAGGCGTAGACGCCGGTCGCGACGATGATGTTGAGGCCCGGCACCTGCGCGGCGATGCGCTGGATGCGCGGGATGTACCGGCCGAGCCCCCACACCGTCGGGTCCGCGATCGTCCGGACGCCCTTGGCGGCCAGCGCGTTGAGTTTGGTGATCGCGTCCGCGACCCGGAACTCCTCGTCCCACCAGGCGCCCTTGCCGTAGTTGTCCAGGTGTTCGGTGGCGACCACGAAGACGTGCTCGTGCATCAGCGTCTGCCCGAGATCGTCGACGTCCACGGGTCCGCGTACGGTGTTGACGGTCGGCACGGGCGCCTCCATACCAGCTGGTCGGTTGGCGTCAACGTAGACCGGCGCGGACCCCCGGTCAACCGGCGACCGCGGCCAGTCGCGGATAGAGCGGTCGCGCCGGGCCCAGCCGCTCGCCGCCGACCGCCGCCGCCACCCGCCCCGCCGCCGTCGGCAGGAAGGGCTCCAGGTGTACGGCCAGCTCCCGGCACGCGTGCACGAGCGTGCCCAGCGCCGCCTCCCGCGCCGCCCCGGTCCGCCGCCACGGTTGGGCGCGCTCGACGTACCGGTTGGCCTCCTCGACGATCGTCCACACGGCCGCCGCGGCGCGCCGGAAGTCGTAGTCTTCCATCGCCTCGTGCACCGGACCCGACACGTCGGCGAGCGCCTCGCCCGGGCCGGGCACGTGGCCGTCCAGGAACCGGTGCACCATGGCGACGACCCGGTTGACCAGGTTGCCGAGGCCGTTGGCGAGGTCCGCGTCGGCCCTGGCGACCAGGCGTTCCTCGGTGAAGTCCGCGTCGCCCACACGCGGCACCTCGCGCAGCAGCCACCACCGCACGGCGTCGGTGCCGTACGCGTCAACGAGCGCCACCGGGTCGACCGCGCCTCCCGACGACTTGCTGATCTTCTGCCCGGCCACCGTGAGGTAGTCGTGCACGAAGATCTCCGTCGGCAGCGGCAGCCCTGCCGACAGGAGCATCGCCGGCCAGTACACCGCGTGGAACCGGATCACGCCCTTGCCCATCAGGTGCGCCTTCCGCGGCTCGGCGACCCACCAGCGGTCGTAGTCGGCGCCCTCCAGCGCGGTGACGTAGTTGGCGAGGGCGTCCCACCACACGTACACGACCTGCGCCGGGTCGCCGGGCACCGGGATGCCCCAGCCGCGGGCGCGGGCGGCCGAGCGGGAGACGCTGATGTCGGCCAGGCCCGCCTCGACGAACGCCAGCACCTCGTTCCGCCGGGCGGCCGGCTCGATCCGCAGCCCGCCCGAGCGGACCAGCTCGCTCAGGGCGTCCTGGTAGCGGGACAGCCGGAAGAACCAGTTCTCCTCCGACACGGCCTGCGGCTCCCGGTGGCCCTCCGGGCACGGGCCCGCGGCGTAGAACTGCTCGCAGCCCACGCAGTAGAGCCCTTCGTAGTGCCGCCGGTAGAGGTCGTGGGAGACGGCCCGCCAGATCCGCTCGACGCCTGGCCGGTGCCCCGGATGGCGGCTCGTCCTGACGAACGAGTCGAACGACAGATCCAGCGGGACGCGCAGGCCCTCGAAGGCGGCCGCGTTCCGGTCGACCAGCTCGCGCACCGGCACCCCCTCCGCCTCGGCGGCCAGCACGTTCTTCAGCGAGTTGTCGTCCGTGCCGGTCTGGAACCGCACCGGCACGCCCCGGCGGCGGTGGTGCCGGGCCAGCACGTCCGCCTGGACCAGTTCCAGGGCGTGCCCGAGATGCGGGCGGGCGTTGACGTACGGGATGGTCGTCGTGATGTACATCGGAACCTCCCAAGGGGCCCGAACACGACGAGAGGCCCCGGGTCGCAGGGCCTCAACAGACACACCGGTGAAAGCCCCTAAGGGGCCATCATCACCGGATGAATCGTCATGTCTGCATGCTAGCGCCTTACGTCCTTCTCCGCTCCCGCTTCCCTGCCGCCCGGCACGACCAGGACCGGACGGCGCGCGTGGTGCAGCACCCGGTTCGACGTGCTGCCCAGCAGCAGCGAACGCACCCCGCCGAGCCCCCGCGTGCCCGTCACGATGAGCTTGGCGTCCAGCTCGTCGGCCACGTCCACGATCGTCGCCCACACCGCCACCGCGTCCACCTCGCAACGCGCCGTGGCCTCCAGCCCGGCCTTCCTCGCCAGGTCGGCGCCACGCTCGGCCAGGTCGCGCATCGCGTCCCCGATCGCCTCGTCGCCGACGGTGTCGGCGGCGACCAGAAGCCCGGCCGACGCCCTGGCCGAGGTCACCGCCAGCCGCTCCCAGACCGTCAGCACCACCGCCCGCTCGCCTTTCAGGATCTGGCCGGTGAAAGCGATGGCCGCCTTGGAGTCGTCGGAGCCGTCGTACGCGATGAGAATCGTCATGCCCGCCCTCTATCCAGGGCGAGCCGTTTCACGCCTGCCCGACCGCCGCGTGCACGCCCCGCCGCCCGCCGGACACCGCGAACGAGCGCCCGAGCAGCGACGCCCCCGCCAGCGCCAGCACCCCCAGCTCGGTCACCACCACGATCCGCTGGATGAGCCCCGCCGGGATGTCGTCGTTGGCCAGCGGGACGCCGAACATCCGCACCACGTACGGGATCACGACCAGCACCAGCGCGCCGAGCGCGATCGCGCACAGGATCCGCATCACCCCGGCGTACCGCACCCGGGCCCTGGCCAGGAGCAGGCCCGCGACGGGCATGACGAGGAAGGCGGCGAAGGCGGCGTATCTGTGGATGCCACCGGAAAGGGACAGCGGCACGCCCGGCCGGTCGGTGGGGAAGGCGCCGATGAGGAACATGCTCGCGCCCCAGGCCAGCAGCAGGCCGACGACCCAGCGGTTCGCGCCGGCCCGGCGCATCGCCTCGGCGATCAGCGTACCGCCCATGGAGAACAACGTCAGGGAGGCCGGGAGGAGCCAGCCGGCGGCGTGGAAGGCGTACTCGCTGATGACGCTGCGCATCGGGTCGAGCCCGGTTTCCACGTGCAGGGCGAGCATGGCGCCGGTGCCGGTCCCGATGGCCGCGAATCCGCTGGCGAGTAATCCCTTCATGGCTCCAAGCTCGTGGAACACGGCGTTCCGGAGTATCGGAGATCAGCCCGAACCGGCCCTGAAGCGTCCCCTACTCCTTCGGCCGGGGCCGGCCCGGGCCATCCGCGTGACCTGTGCGGGGACGACCCTGAGGAGGGCCTGCCCCCTCAGGGTCGGTACCGGGACCCACCCCGATTTGACCTGGAGCGCACTCCAGGGGGAAGGCTGGAAGCATGAACAAGCGCATTCTCGGAACCGGCGGCCCCAGCGTGTCCGCGCTCGGCCTGGGCTGCATGGGCATGTCGGAGTTCTACGGGCAGGCCGACGAGGCGGAGTCGATCGCCGTCATCCACCGGGCGCTCGACCTGGGCATCACCTTCCTGGACACCGCCGACATGTACGGCAAGGGCGCCAACGAGGAACTCGTCGGCCGCGCGATCAAGGGGCGGCGGGACGAGGTGGTGCTCGCCACCAAGTTCGGCATCAACCGGGAGGGCGGCGGGCGCACGGTCGAGAACAGCCCGGCGTACATCAGGGCGGCCTGCGACGCCTCGCTCCGCCGCCTCGGCGTCGACCACATCGACGTCTACTACATGCACCGCCGCAACCCCGAGGTGCCGATCGAGGAGTCGGTGGGCGCGATGGCCGAGCTGGTCGAGCAGGGCAAGGTAGGCCACCTGGGCCTGTCCGAGGTGAGCGCCAGGACCCTGCGCGCGGCCGCCTCCGTCCACCCGATCGCGGCCCTGCAGAGCGAGTACTCCCTGTTCACCAGGGGGTTGGAGGACGAGATCCTGCCCGCCGCCCGCGAGGTGGGGACGGCGCTGGTGGCGTACTCGCCGATCAGCCGCGGCCTGCTGACCGGCGCACTCCCGCGCGCGGAAGGCCTCGCCCCCGACGACTTCCGCCGCCACATGCCCCGCAACGTGGGCGAGAACGCCGAGCACAACGCCCGGCTGGTGGCCGAGGTCAAGCGCGTCGCCGACGCGGCCGGCCTGACCGCCGCCCAGCTGTCCCTGGCCTGGCTCCTGGCCCAGGGCGACGACATCGTCCCCATCCCGGGCACGAAACGCCTCCGCTACCTGGAGGAGAACGCCGCCGCCGCCGACGTGACCCTCACCGCCGACCAACTGTCCGAGCTGTCCGCGGCAGTCCCCCGGGACGCCGCCCGCGGCCTCCGCTATCCCGACATGTCCGAAGTCGAACGCTGACCGACGAATCTGAAGTCGAACGCTGACCAACGAACCGACCGCTCACGAACGAACCGACCGTTGGCCAACGAGACCGACCGCCGGCGAAGCCGCACGCCGACGCGGGACAGCCAGCCGCACGCGCTCCGAGGCGCGCGGCCTCCCCACGACGCGCCGACCTCTGCCGCACCGCGCCCACCTCCTCCCCCGGGAGGACCTCAGCCGGAGGCCGACGCGGGCTGTGGGAGGTCGAAGTAGGTGCGGATGGTGGTGGCGCCGGAGCGGGTGTGGACGCGTACGAGGTCGCTCAGCAGGTTGACGATGAGCAGGCCGCGGGACCCGTCATGGTGGGCTTCGACCGGGCGGCGGCCGGCGAGCGGGTCGGTGATGTGGCCGGCGTCGCTGACCTCGCACACCAGCCGCCCGTCCGCCGCCCACACCCGGAGGGTGCCCGCCCCGCCCCCGTGGTCGAGGCTGTTGGCGCCGAGCTCGGACACGGCGAGCCGGATGTCGTCCAGCCGGTCGCCGGTGAACCCCATGGCGGCGGCGTGCTCGGTGGCCAGGTGGCGGGCGTCGCCGAGGTTGACCCGGTCGAACCTCAGCGAGCAGTACGCCGCGGGGTCCTCCAGCGGCCGGTTGTGCCGGCCCACGACGTCGTCGGGCGCGTAGTCGGCGCTGTGCCACTCCCCGGTCACGTCCCGCAGCACGGGGTGGGTGCGGGCGGCCTCGCGGACGACGCGGGCGTCGAGGCGCTCGACGTCGTACGGGCACAGGATCGTGGCGTCGCGCCCGGCGAACGACAGGTTGATCAGCGCCTCGTGCTGGGCGCAGGCGGGGTACTCGGTCGCGGAGCGGCCGGGCCAGATCGGCTCGCCGATGATCCGTACGTGATCGTCGGGATGGCGGTCGGCGAAGTCGCGGAGCACGGCGGGGATGATCCGACCGGGGTTGCGCCCGGCCACCGTCATGTCGAGCAGCCGCACGCTCTTGGCGTCGGCGCCCAGCGCGGCCTCGATGAGCGCCAGGTTGGCGCCCGGGACGGCCACCGCGACCGGCTCTTTCGCGGCCAGCCCCTGGCGTATGAAGGCCGTGGTGGCAGCCACGTATTCCCCTTCGCTCCGGTAGAGGAGCGCCGGGTGCGAGAAGGTTTCGGCCGGCATAAGTACCAAAGCTACCCAAGGATGACGACTTCATGGCCAGCCATTGGGTAGCTACTAGAACGTGAAGAGAGTCCAGGTCACTCGCCGCCCCCGGCAGGCTCGCCGGCCGCTTCCGCTCGATCTGCGCACCCCTTCCGGCCGGCGGCTCCCGTTCTGAGCGCGACGAACTTATGCTCATGGCATGTCGGAATTGCAGATGCGGGTCTCCGACGAGGACCGTGAGCGCACGACCCACCGGCTCCAGCACGCCTTCACCGAAGGCCGGCTCACTCACTCCGAGCTGGAAGACCGCCTGGAGGCCGCCCTGACCGCCAGGACGTACGGCGACCTGCTCGGCCTCGTCAGCGATCTCCCCGCGCCCGGCCCCGAGCCCGCGGACGTGGTCACCCTGGAGTCCACGCACGGCCACATCAAGCGTTCCGGCGAATGGGTGGTCCCCCGCCGCATGCGGATCGCCACCAAGTACGGCGGCGTCGACCTCGACTTCACCGCGACCGAGGTCCACCACTCGGTCGTGGAGATCGACCTCGACCTCGTGTACGGCTCCGTCAAGATCACCCTGCCGGAGGGCGCGGCGGCGAACGTGGACGGCTTCCGCAGCGACTACGGCCAGCAGAAGACGTCCGTGCCGGGCCGGCCGCTGCCCGGATCGTTCTGCCTGGTGCTCAGCGGCCGGTCGAAGTACGGCGGGCTCACCGTCCGCTATCCGCGCAGGCGCAGGTTCACCCACTGATGGAAGGCGGAGATGTGGTGCTCGCTGGGCACGAGCACCCCGCCGTCCCGGTACGCCCGTGACGACATGCCGGGCTGGGTCCGCTCGCAGGCGTCGAAGTCCTGCTCGTTGACCCGGTGGAACAGCTCGACCGAGCGCGACAGGTCGGCCCCGGAGGCGACGACGTCGGGATGGTAGAGCCAGTCGCACTCGACCACCGTGCGGTCCACGGCGAGCGGGAACATGCGGTGCAGGATCACGTGGTCGGGCACCAGGTTGACGAACACCTGCGGCTTGACGGTGATCGCGTAGTAGCGGCGGTCCTGCTCCCGTGACACGTCGGGGAGCTTGCCGAAGCCGGGGCCGCCGTCGACGGTGAAGCCCTCGACGCGCTCGGCGAACTCCGCGCCGTGGCCGACGTAGTACTGGGCCGCGTAGCCGCCGGCGAACTCCGGCAGCACGGCGGTCAGCTCGGGGTGGATGGTGGCGCAGTGGTAGCACTCCATGAAGTTCTCGACGATGAGCTTCCAGTTGGCCTTGACGTCGTAGACGATGCGGCGGCCGAGGGCGAGCTTGTCGACGTGGTAGCGCTCGACGGCGGCGGGGTCGCCGAGCCGTTCGGTGGCCGCGTGCGTCACGGTCTCCTCGAACGACGGCGGCTCGGCGGCCAGGCACACCCACGCGTAGCCGAGCCATTCGCGCAGGTGGACGGGCACCAGGCCGTACGCGACCCGGTCGATGTCGGGCATCCTGGCCAGGTTGGGCGCGGCGGCGAGGCGGCCGTCGAGGTCGTAGGACCAGGCGTGGTACGCGCACCGGATGGTGCGCCTGACCTCGCCGGCGGGCTCCGGGCACAGCAGGGCGCCGCGGTGGCGGCAGACGTTGAGGAAGGCGCGCAGGCGGTCGTCGCGGCCGCGTACCACGATCACGCTCTCCCGGCCGACCTGCACGGTGCGGAACGCGCCCGGTCTCGGCAGGTCCTCGGCCCGCACCGCGCAGAACCAGAGGGTTTCGAAGATCTTGGCCTGCTCGTCCGCGAACACCTCAGGATCGGTGTACGAGCGGCCGGGAAGCGTGGGGATCAGGCTCGACGTGGTGGTCAACCGACACCGCCTTGTTGCGTATTACGCACCGAGTTGCTCTATATGCGACATCGTCAGCCGCCCTCATGACGCTGTCAAGAGGTACGTGCTGACCCGGCGCAGGAAGGTGGTGTAGAACCTCGTCGCGACCCGGTCGGAGAGCAGGCCGGCGCCCGGCCCGTGCATGTTGGTCACCTCGGTGGCGGCGAGCCGGGCCGGCCTGCGGACGACCTTCGCCCGGGCGCGCTCGTAGCCGCGCAGCGCGGCCGCCACGTCCGCGGGGGCCGGGGAGCCGGCAAGCGAGCCGGAAAGGGCGCGGGCCGGGGAGCCGGAAAGGGCGCGGGCGAGGAACCAGGCGTCCTCCAGTGCCTGGTTGGCGCCCTGGGCCATGGTGGGCGGCATGGTGTGCGCGGCGTCGCCGGCCAGCGTGACCGGCCCCTTCCCCCACACGCCGCGGATCCACTGCCGGTGGTGCGGGAAGAAGTCGACGTCTCGCATCGTCTCCAGCACGGCCGGCACCGGGTCGGCCCAGCCGCCGAACCGCTCCCGCAGCCGCTCGGCCACGCGGGGGTCGCCGGCCCAGAACGGCTCCCCCGGCCTGGACCTGACGTCGAACCACCACAGCAGCCGCCCCCCGCCGGCCGGGATCAGCCCGCAGAGCCCCTTCGGGCCGGGGATCATCACGGCCCGGCCCTGCCCGGTCAGGACGGTCGGCGCGGTGGTGAAGCCCTGCCAGGTGACCCAGCCGCTCAGCACGCCCGGGTCGCGGCCCCACAGCGCCCTGCGCACGACCGACCGGCGGCCGTCGGCGCCCACGAGCACGTCACCGCGTACGGTCCGGCCGTCGGCCAGCCGGACCTCCGCCCGTTCGGGGATCACCTGCTCGGCCGGCACGCCATAAGTGACCGGCACCCCTTCGGCGAGCAGCTCGACCAGCTCGCGGCGGGCGACGTGCACGCTGGGGTGGCCGTACCGGCGCTCGGCGGCGGTGAGGTCGACGGTGAAGAGCCGGCGCCCGTCGGTGGCCCACGACTCCATGGTCTCCAGCCGCCGCCCCACGCGGGAGTGGTCGGCCTTCAGCTCGTCGAGGATGGCGGTGCTGCCCGGCCAGAGCGTGACGGAGCCGCCCGCGGCGCGCAGCTCGGGGGCCTCCTCGTACACCTCGACCTCGTGGCCGGCGTTCAGCAGGCCACGGGCCAGGGCGAGCCCCGCGACACCGGCGCCCACGACTACTACTCTCATGTGGGATCCTCAATATCGGATACTGGGAGTCTCATAATGCCACGCCGAGGCCGGAGGCCCGACCCCACGGTCGACCGCCGCATCAGGGAGGCCGCCACGGCGCTGGTCCTCACCCGCGGCCTCGACTTCACCATGGACGACGTCGCCGAGACCGCCGGCGTCGGCCGGGCCAGCGTGTTCCGCCGCTACCCCACCAAGCGCGACCTGCTCCTGCAGAGCCTCACCGGCTTCATGGACACGCACGTCGCCGTCCCCGACACCGGCTCCCTGGAGGGCGACCTGCGCGTCGTGGTCACCGACACCCTGGCCCTCTGGCACCACTCCGACGTCGCCCGCATGGCCAGGCAGGTGTACGGGGAGGCCGGCCGGGACCCGGCCGTCGCCGAGATCGTCCGCACCGGGATGCGGAGCCGGATGGAACGCTCGTGGGTCGTCTACGAGCGCGCGATCGAGCGCGGCGAGTTGCCGCCCAATGCCGATCTTTGGCTCCTGACCGACATGTTCACCGGTTTTGTCGCGTATCGCGGGCTTCTCGACCTCCCCCTCCCTGAACCAGAGGAAATCGTGCAGGTCCTCCTCCACGGCTTTACACCAGCTTGATACCGATGGTGTTACCGGGGTGCAAGTGGTGGTCAAGTCCTGGCCCATAATGTTCCCTTCGTTCGCTAAACCTACGAAGGGCACGAAAATGACTCCCCCTCGTCGTCGCCTGGCCGTCGCGGCCGCGACGTTCACTCTTGCCGTCTTCACCACCGCCTGCGGTGCCCTGGGGCAGGCCGTCGACTGCAACACCGCGGCCAGCGAGGCCAGCAAGATCGCCACCGAGTGGAGCACCACCGTCACCCAGAGCGCCACCGACGGGAGCGCCGTCGAAGCGGCCTCGAAGACCGCCGCGCAGAAGACCAAGGACCTGGCCGGCAAGTACGACGGGGAGGTCGCCGCCGCGCTGAACGACCTGGCCAGCGGCTTCGAGTCCATCAAGGGCGACAACCTCGCCAACATCACGGAGTTCAGCGGCAAGGTGAACGACTTCACCACCAAGATCACCTCCGCCTGCTCCTGAGCGCGCGAAGCCGCGCCGCGCCGCCGCCACGGCTTCCGGCTGGGCGATCGGGGGATCGTGATCGCGCGTGCGGCTTCGCGCCGGTTGGTCCGGCGCGGTCGTCGTTCCGCCTGCGGGGGGCAGGTCTGCGCGACGGCCGCGCCATTTTGTGGTGATTCGTTCTACTCTTGTCGCCCGTGACGGGTGAAACGATCGCAGCGCCCATGGAGGTCGACGCCGCTCTTCCCTCCCGAGGAACCAAGCTGACCGTCCACCACGCGCGGGTGGGTGCGATCACGCTCCTCGCCGCGGTGGCCTATGCCGTACTCGGTCTGGTGAAGCTGGCCACCTTCCGGGCCTCCACGTTCGACCTGGTGATCATGGATCAGGCGGTGCGCAACTACGCGGCCTTCCGACCGCCGTACGTGCCGGTGCGCGGCGTGTTCGCCGGCCGAGGCATGGACTTCCTCCAGCTCGCCGACCACTTCTCACCCATCTACGCGACACTCGCGCCGTTCTACTGGATCCACGACGGCCCGGAGACGCTGATCGTCGCCCAGGCGGTGCTGTTCGCCGCCGCGATTCCGTTCCTGTGGCGTTACGCCAGGCGCGTGCTGGGGGTCTGGCCCGCGTACCTGTTCTCCGTGGCGTACGCCCTGTCGTGGCCGGTCGCGCAGGCCGTCGCCTTCGACATGCACGAGGTCATGTTCGTACCGGTACTCACCGCGATCATGATCGAGCGCTACCACGCCGGACGGATGCTGCCGGCCCTGCTGGCGATGCTGACGCTCCTGCTGGTCAAGGAGGACATGGGGCTGATCGTGGCGGGGTTCGGCCTGTGCCTGGTCGCCATCGGCGACCGGTGGCGGGGCGTCCTGTGCGCGACGCTCGGCATCGGCGCCGTACTGCTCGTCCGCGGCCTGATGGTCACGGTCTTCGAGAGCGATCCCAAGGACTACTGGGGGTACGGGCACCTCGGGCCCGACATCTTCGGCGCGGTGCTGGGGATCGCCCGGGACCCGCTGGCCGCGCTGCTGCTGCCGTTCAGCGAGGAGGCCAAGGTCGACACGCTGTTCCTGCTGGCCTGGCCGACGCTCATGCTGTGCCTGCTGTCGCCGCTGTCGCTGGCGGCGCTGCCGCACGTGCTGGAGCGCATGCTGTCGGACCGGTCGCAGTGGTGGCAGGCCGACTTCCAGTACAGCGCGTTCACCGTGGTGATCCTCTTCTGCGCGGGCGTGGACGGGCTGGCCCGGCTGCTGCGGTGGATCGGGAGGTCCGACGACGCCACGCTCAAGCTCCTGTGGTCGGCGACCGCGTGCGTGATCGCGCTGACCCTGGTACCCAGGTTCGCGTTCGACCAGCTCTACCACCCGGGCTTCTACCAGGAGCCGAAGGCGGCCGCCGCCGCGGAGGCGGCCGGAAAGGTGCCCTCGGGCGTGGTCGTCGAGGCCGTCAACTCGGTCGGGCCGGCGCTGACCGCGCGAGCCACCGTGCTGCTGTGGTCCCCGACGCCGCACGGGGCGCCGTGGGTGGTGGCCGACACGACCCGCTGGGAGTTCCCGTTCGGCTCGTTCGAGGACCAGGTCAACAAGGTCGGCGAACTGCTGGACCTGGGATACGTGAAGGTCTTCGAGCGCGACGGCTACGTGGTTTTGCGGCGCTGAGCGGCGGGCCGCCGGGGTCGCACGCGTTCGCGGGCCTTGCCGTAGGCGCGTTCGAAGCCGTCCAGCACCGTCGGCCACGAGCCCGCCGCCGGCGGGGTGGAGCGGTTGTGGGCGGCGATGGACTCGCGCAGGGCCGGGTCGGCGCACAGCCGCGCCACCGCGCGAGCCAGGTCGCCGAGCGAGCGGCCGAGCAGGCCCTCGGTGCCGTGCCGGACGAAGTCGGCCACCCCGCTCTGGGCCCGCGCCACCACCGGCACGCCCGCCGCCCGCGCCTCCAGAGCCGCGATCCCGAACGACTCCCGCGGCGCCGGCGCCACGAACACGTCGGCCGACTCCAGCACCTTGGCGATCTGCTCCCTGGTGTGGCGGCCGGGCAGCGACACCCAGCCACCCATGTCGTGCCGGGCCACGAACCGCTCCATCTGCCCGCGCGCCGGCCCCTCGCCCACGATCGTGGCCCGCATGGGGATCCGGGCGGGCACCCGGGCGCGGGCCGCCCGGAGGATGCGCAGCAGGCGTACGGGCTGCTTCCGCGGCGCCAGCCGGCCCACCGCCACGATGTGCACCTCGTCACGGTGAACGTCGTCACGGTGAACGTCGTCACGGTGAAGGTCGTCACGACGAACGCCGTCACGCCGGTCGCGTGCCTCCGGCGCCGGCGCCCAGCCCGGGAGATCCAGGCCGTTGGACACCACGCGCACCGGCACCAGCGGCCCGGCCACCGCGCGGATCGGCGCCGCCGCGGCGTTGCTGACCGTGGTCGCCACCAGCCCCCACCGCTGCCACCCGTACAGCAGCCGCAGCAGCCGGTAGACGCCGCGGGTGAGGGGGTCCCACATGCTGTGCACGGTCACCACGCACGGGGTGCCGGCCCGGGCCGCGGCCCGCACGCCCATCCAGGCGAACGGCGAGACCGCCCCCGTGTGCACGTGCACCACGTCGGGGCGCGCGGCGGTGATCCACCGGGTGAGATGCCCCACGCCGAACGGGTGGACCGGCAGGTCGAACGGCATCCTGGCGACGATCCGGCGCACCCCGGGCAACGGCTCGCCCCGCGTGGCCGTGGCCACCGCCACCTCGTGGCCGGCCGCGCGCTGCATGCGTACGAGATCGGCGACCTGGACCTCGATCCCCCCGAGTCGCGGCAG
>DASUCK010000317.1:0-7352 GCA_036276095.1 Nonomuraea sp.
CGACCCGCGCACGTTCATGGGCTGCTACGCCTTCCCCAACCACGTGCTGCCCCGCCACCCCGGTCTCGGGCTCGGCGTCGAGGCGCCCACCCTGCTCGACGCGCTGCGGGCCGAGCTGCCCGGCGCCGACGTCGTCCACGAGCGTGGCTGCGACGTGCAGGGCGACGACCGTTCCGGGTTCGCCGCCGCGGCCGCCGCGGCCCGCGCCGCCGACGTGTGCGTCGTGGCCGTCGGCGACCTCGCCGGGCTGTTCGGCCACGGCACCTCCGGGGAGGGCTGCGACGCCGACGACCTTCGGCTGCCCGGCGTGCAGGAGGACTTGGTGGCCGAGCTGGCCGCCACCGGCACTCCGGTGGTCGTGGTGGTCGTCTCCGGCCGCCCGTACGCGCTGGGCGACGTCCACGCCGGGGCCGCCGCGCTGGTGCAGGCGTTCATGCCCGGCGAGGAGGGCGGCGCGGCCGTCGCCGGCGTGCTGTCCGGCCGGGTGCAGCCGTCCGGCAAGCTGCCGGTGCAGATCCCGCGCGGCCACGGCGGCCAGCCCGGCACCTACCTCCAGCCGCCGCTCGGCGCCGACAGCCGGGGCATCAGCAACCTCGACCCGACGCCGCTGTTCCCCTTCGGCCACGGCGCCTCCTACACCGCGTTCGAGGTCGGCGACCTGCGGATCAGCGACGCCGAGGTGCCCACCGACGGCGAGTTCGCGGTGACCGTGGCCGTCCGCAACACCGGCGCCCGGGCCGGCACGGAGGTCGTCCAGCTCTACCTGCACGACGTGCTCGCCCAGGTGACGCGGCCGGTCAAGCAGCTGGCCGGGTTCGCCAGGGTCGCGCTGGAGGCCGGGGCGGGCGCGCGGGTCACCTTCCACGTCCACGCCGACCGCACCGCCTTCACCGGACGCGATCTGAGGCGCATCGTGGAGCCGGGTGACGTCGAGGTGCTCGTCGGCACGTCGGCGGCCGACCTGCCGTGCCGCGGCGCCGTACGCCTGACCGGCGCGGCCAGGACGGTCGGCCACGACCGGCGCCTGGTCACCCCGGTAACGGTCGAGCAGCTGGAGGGAAGCGATGCCGGTCAGTCCTAGGCGCGCCACGCTGGCCACCGTCGCGGCCTCGGCCGGAGTGTCGGTCGCGACGGTCTCCAAGGTGCTCAACGGCCGCAGCGACGTCGCGCCGGCCACCCGCTCCCTGGTGGAGTCGCTGCTGCGCGAGCACGACTACGTCGCCGCGCCGCGCCGCGCCGAGTCCGCCGCGACCGACACGGTCGAGGTGCAGTTCGACGACGACCTCAACGGCTACTCCACGGAGATCATCCAGGGGGTGGTCACGACCGGCGCCGAGCTCGGCGTCGGCATCGTCGTCAGCATCAGGAAGAAGGTCGACCAGCCCGCCGCCTGGGCCCGCGACCTCGCCGCCGCCGGGCGGCGGGCGCTGATCTCGGTCACCTGCGAGCAGCTCACCACCCGGCAGCTGGCCGCGCTGTCCCGCGCCCAGCTGCCGCTGGTCGTCATCGACCCGCTCAACCTGCCGCACGCCGAGGTCACCAGCGTCGGCTCGACCAACTTCGCCGGCGGCGTGGCCGCCACCAACCACCTGCTGGCCCTCGGCCACCGGCGCATCGCCTACATCGGCGGCCCCGCCACCGCGGCCTGCAACCAGGCGCGCCTCCACGGCTACCGCGCCGCCATGGAGGACCGCGGGGCGCCGGTGCCGCCCGGCTACACCCGCTTCGGCCACTTCCACTACCGGGACGGCCTGGAGGACGGAGCCGCCGTGCTCGACCTGCCCGAGCCGCCGACGGCGATCTTCGTCGGCTGCGACGAGACCGCGCTCGGCGTCATGGAGGCCGCCCGGGCGCGGGGCCTGCGCATCCCCGAGGACCTCAGCATCGTCGGCTTCGACGACACCCAGATCGCCCGCATGGCCTCGCCCCCGCTGACCACCGTCCGGCAGCCGCTGCGCGAGATGGGTGGCGTCGCCCTGCGCACGGCGCTGCGCCTGGCGGCCGGCGAGAAGGTCGACTCCCACCACGTCGAGCTGGCCACCGAGCTCGTCGTGCGCGGCTCGACCGCCGAGGCGCCGTGCCGCGGGCATGCCTGAGCGCCGTGCCGCGGGCATGCCTGAGCGGTTCGCCGCCGGGTAAGACCTCCGTGATCGGGGGTGGGGCGTCATGCGGAGACCGGGGGATCCGCCACGGGACGGCGACGAGGACCTGCTCGGCGGGCTGCTGCAGGCCGGCCATCTGGCCGCGCTCGAAGACCTGCCCGGGCTGGTCGCCGGGCACGCCGCCCGCGCCGGGCTCTCCCACGCCATGCTCTACGTCGCCGACCTCCAGCAGCAGTTCCTCGTGCCGCTGCCCGGCCAGCGCGACGAGGCCGGCGTCCCGCTCGAACGCATCCTCATCGACACCACCGTCGCCGGGCTGGCCTTCCGCGGCGTCGAGCCGGTGCACGCCCGCACCGCCACCGCCTCGGGCGCGGCCGCCGAGCCGTTCACGGGGGACGGGCCGCGCCGGCTGTGGGTGCCGCTGCTCGACGCCACCGAGCGCGTCGGCGTGCTCGGCGTCATCGTTCCCCACGCCGGCGAGGCCGTCATGGCCCGGGTGCGGCGGCTGGCCGCGCTGGTCGCCCTGCTCGTGAAGAGCAAGCGCGACTTCAGCGACGTGTACGCGCAGCTGGTCCGCACCCGCCCGATGGCGCTGTCGGCCGAGGTGCTGTGGAACCTGATGCCCGGCTCCACGTTCGCCAACGACCGCGTCGTGGTCAGCGCCGCCCTGGAGCCCGCGTACGAGGTCGGGGGCGACGCCTACGACTTCGCGCTCAACGGCGACGTGCTGCGGCTGTCGGTGTTCGACGCGATGGGCCACGACTCCGCCGCCGGACTCACCGCCACGATCGCCGTGGGCTGCTGGCGCAAGCACCGCCGGGAGGGCGCCGACGTGCTGGCCGGCAGCGAGGAGATCGACCGGGCGATCGGCGCGCAGTTCGCCGCCACCCGGTTCGCCACCGGCATCCTGGCCGACCTGGACACCCGTACCGGGTGGCTGGTGTGGGCCAACCGGGGGCACCCGGCGCCGGTGGTGCTGCGCCGCGGGCAGCCGGTGGCCACCCTGGACGGCGCGTACGGCACGCCGATGGGCCTGGAGCTGGGCCTGCCCACCGAGCCCGGCCGCTACCAGCTGGAGCCGGGCGACCGCCTGCTGCTCTACACCGACGGCCTCATCGAGGCGCAGGACCCGCAGGGGAAGATGTTCGGGCTTGAACGGTTCATCGACTTCGTCATCAGGCGCGAGGCCGACGGCGTGCCACCGCCCGAGACCGTGCGCCGGCTGATCACGACCATCCTCGACCACCAGCGCGGCTGGCTGCAGGACGACGCGACGGTGCTCCTGGTCGAGTGGTGCGCCCAGGAGATCTGATGGTCATCGACGTCAGTGTGCTGACGGCCGCACCCGCAGGTCGGCGAAGAGTGCCCGGTGGTCGGAGCCGGGAACGTCGTGGATCTCCACGGCGACCGCGCCCGCGCGGCCGTCGGTGAGCACGTGGTCGATGGCCACCAGCGGCGGCATCCTGCGCATCGGCCACGTCGGCGTCAGCCCCTGGCCGGTGGCCGCCGCCGCGTCGGTGTAGCCGGTGTCCAGCAGGCGGCGGAACACGGCGTGGTCGAGCGTGGCGTTGAAGTCGCCGGCCAGGATCCGCGGCGGCCCCGACGCCGGCGCGGGCGGCAGCGTGGACACCCCCGCCTCCCATTCCCCGACCGTTCGCGGCACGGGCGCGACGGGGTGGACGGCCACGACCTCCACCGCCTGGCCGCCCGGCAGCGCCACCTCCGCGACCGGCATGTGGTGGCCGACCGGCTGGAACAGGCCGGTGCGCTCGCGCAGCGGGTGGCGGGCGTAGATGCCGCTGCCCACCGGCCCGCGGAACTCCGGCCTGGCCACCTGGTACGGCAGCAGCCGCTCCAGCCCCGCCGCCGCCAGCCGGTCGCGCGCCGACCAGGTCAGCTCCTGGAGGCTGAGGACGTCCACGTCGAGGCGGCGGACCAGCTCGACGATCACCTGCGCGTCGCCGCGCCCGCCGTTGAGGTTGGCCGTCAGCACCCGCAGCGGCCGCCCGCCGGCCCCGGCGGCGGCGGCGGAGCCGGCCACGCGCGGCACGACGCACCAGGCCAGGCTGACGCACACCGCCAGCATGACCGCGCTCGCGGCCCGGTCGCGGGCGACGACCGCCACCGCCAGCACCACCAGTGCCGCGACCGCGAAGTACGGCGTGAACGACACCAGCGGCACCAGCAGCGGCCCCCGTTCCAGCCCGCCGAGCCGCACGGCCGTCCCCGCCGCGAACACCACGGCCGCCACGACCGGGAACCGCGCCCTCCACCGCCGCGCCCTCCACCGCCGCGCCCTCCACCGCCGCGACTTCAGCCCGCGCGCCGCCTCGCCGACCGAGGCCTCCTTCACCGACACGGCCCCGAACCTAAACGCCCATCATGAGATTTCCATGATGGGCCGCCCGGCCGTGAGGCGCTGGTCGGCCGGTGAGGGGCTCGTCCGGGATCACGGCAGGTGGGTGGGTGGGGCGGGGGCGTCGGCCGGGGGGCGGCCGCGCTGCTCCCCGCACGAGGACGTGAAGTGGTGCCGGCCGGAGCCGACCACGATCGGGTGGCCGGGGGATGCGGGGAGGTGCACGGTGGCGGTCGTGTTCGGTGGCACGACGACGTGGACGTTCAGCTGCTCGCCGGCGCGCTCCCACGACACCTCGGCCCGCCCGTACGGGGTCTGGAGGGCGGCCCGTGCCCGGCTGAGACCGCCGCCGGGCCGGGGGCGGACCAGCAGCTCGCGGTAGCCCGGTGCGGCGGGGGCGAGTCCGGCGACCGTGCGGTGCAGGAAGTCGGCGACGGCGCCGAGGGCGTAGTGGTTGAAGGAGGTCATCTCGCCGGGGTTGACCGAGCCGTCGGGGAGCAGGCTGTCCCAGCGTTCCCAGATGGTGGTGGCGCCCATGGTCACCGGGTACAGCCAGGACGGGCGGTTCCGCTGGGTGAGCAGCGCGTACGCGGTGTCGTACGCGCCGGCCGAGCAGAGCGCGTCGCAGATGAGCGGGGTGCCGACGAAGCCGGTGCCGATGCGGTGGTCGTCGGCGGCGACGAGTTCGGCCAGCCGGCGCCCGGCTCGTCGCCGCTGCTCGGGCCCGTCGAGCAGGTCGAGGCACAACGCGAGGGCGTAGGCGGTCTGGGTGTCGCAGGCGAGCCGCCCTGACGGGGTGACGAACTCGCGGCGGAAGGCGGCGCGTACCGCGTCGGCCAGTCCGGCGTAGCGGGCGGCGTCGCCGGCGTGGCCGAGCAGGGCCGCGGTGTCGGCGACGAGACGGGCCGACCAGGCGTGGTAGGCGGTGGCGACGAGCGCGTGGTCCGTCCGCGCCTTGCCGGGTTCGTCCGGGGGAGCGGCCGGGTCGAGCCAGTCGCCGAACTGGAAGCCTTCGTCCCACAGGTGGTCGGCGCCGGTCAGCGCGGCCACCTGGTCCACCCAGGCGGTCATGCTCGGGTACTGCCTGCGGAGCAGGCCGAGGTCGCCGGTGCGCCGGTAGAGCACCCACGGCACGATCACCGCGGCGTCGCCCCACGCGGCCGTGGCGGCCGGCGGGAACAGGAGCGGCACCCACGGCACGTACGGCGGCACCGTGCCGAGGTCGGCCTGCTCGGCGGCCAGGTCGGCGAGCCAGGAGGCGAGCGGCCCGGCGCAGTCGTACAGGAAGGCGGCGGCGGGGGCGAAGACCTGGATGTCGCCGGTCCAGCCGAGGCGTTCGTCGCGTTGCGGGCAGTCGGTGGGCAGGTCGACGAAGTTGCCGCGCATGCTCCAGCGGGCGTTGTCGTGCAGCCGGGTGAGCAGGGGGTCTGAGCAGTCGAACTCGCCGATCGGCCGCATGTCGGTGTGGGTGACCACGGCCACGACGTCGGAGGCGGGGTCCAGCTCGCCGGGCCAGCCGTCGATCTGCGCGTAGCGGAAGCCGTGGGTGGTGAAGCGGGGCTCCCATTCCTCCGGTTCGGCGTCGCCGCGCAGGGTGTAGCGGTCTTCGGCGGCGGCGCCGCGGAGCGGCCGCAGGGCGAGGGCGCCGTTCTCCAGGACCTCGGCGTGGCGGAGGGTGACGGTGTGGCCGGCCGGGCCCTGGACGCGGATGCGGAGCCGGCCGGCGAGGTTCTGGCCGAAGTCGAGGATGGTCTCCCCGGCGGGCCCGGTCAGGACCCCGACCGGGCGCAGGGTCTCGGTGCGGCGGACGGGCGGCCCGGTGGGGGCGACGAGCGTGGCCGCGTCGTGGGGGAGGGCGTCGGCGGGCCGCCAGGAGGAGTCGTCGAAGCCGGGCCGCGACCAGCCGGGCGGCAGCAGGCGGGCGTCGTAGCTCTCGCCGTCGTACAGGCTGGCGGCGGTGACCGGGCCGGGTGCGCAGCGCCACCGGTCGTCGGTGACGATCACATCGGCGGAGCCGTCGGCGTAGGCGATCTCCAGCTGGGCGATGAGGGCGGTGCGGTCGCCGTACAGGTCGGTCTTGCCGCCCATGAAGCCGAGGCGGCCTCGGTACCAGCCGTCGGCGAGGGTGGCGCCGATCGCGTTGGGGCCCTCGGCCAGCAGGCCGGTGACGTCGTGGGTGCGGTAGCGGAGGCGGTGGCCGTAGCTGCTCCAGCCGGGGGCGAGCACGTCGTCGCCGACCACGCGGCCGTTGAGCTCGATCTCGTACGTGCCGTGCGCGGTGACGTACAGGCGGGCGCGCTCGACCGGGCCGCGTACGGTGAAGTCGCGGCGCAGCAGCAGGGCGGGGCCGTCGGGCACGCCGAGCAGGTCGAGCGGCGGCGCGGCCGCGGTGGTGCGCCAGTCGGCGGGCTCCAGCAGCCCGGCCTCCACGTACGACCAGGGGCTCCAGTCCCCGGCCGAGCCGTCGGCGCCGTGCACGCGCACCCGCGCGCCGCGGCGTTCGCGCGACCCGAGCGGCGCGCCCGGCCAGGGCACCAGCACCGACTCGCCGGACTCGACGGGCCCGGTCGCGGTGCCGTCGCTCAGCTCGATCTCGTACGCCCGCTGCCGCCAGCCGGGGAGGTCCGTGGTGACGGTCCAGGTCAGGCGCGGGTGCGGCTCGCCGATGCCGAGGGGGTCACGGTGGTGTTCGTACGTGGGGGCGTGAACGTGCGGTGAGGTCATGTCATCCCTTGATGGCGCCTGCGGTCATGCCGGCGACGATCTTGCGGTTGAAGAAGACGAACAGCAGCAGCGGCGGGATCGTGATGAGCACGATGTCCATGAACAGCAGGTTCCACTGGGTGCTGTACTGGCTCTGGAAGTTGTAGAGGGTGAGCTGCACGGTGGCGTTC
>DASUCK010000318.1:0-4927 GCA_036276095.1 Nonomuraea sp.
GGGTCGACGACGTGGACGGGGCGGCCGTCGTACCGGACGACGACGGAGAAGTCGCGGCCCCGGGGGAGGTGGCGGGCGGGGGTGATGACCAATTCGGAGCCGCTCTGCGCGTACGCGGCGGGCCGGCCGTCCACGGTCACCGAGCGCACTGTCAGGCTGTCGACGAGGTCGAGGTTGAACCGGCTCAGCGCCTGCGTGGCCCGGGCGGAGATGCGCGCCGCCGCGGCGAGCCGGCCGGAGCTGGGCTCGTAGTCGAGGGTGAGGTCGTAGTGGCCGGTGTCGTAGCCGCCGTTCCCCTGGTCGGGGAAGTACGGGTCGCCGGCGCCTGGCGCGCCCGGGGTGCCGTCCTGTGCCGTGGCGGCGGCGGGGGCGAGGGGGAGGGCGAGGAAGGCTGCTGCGGTAAGAGCGAGAAGACGCCTCATGAAGAGGCATCGACCCGACAAGTACGGACGTTACGGGCACCCGCATCCACGGGCGCCCGTACCCGTCACTTCACGGAGCCGGCCATCATGCCCTGGACGAAGTACCGCTGGAACGCGAAGAACAGGATCAGCGGGATGATCAGCGACAGGAACGCGCCGGACGAGAGGATGTCCACGTTCGAGCCGAACTGCCGCATCTGAGACTGCAGGTATTTCGTCATCGGCTGGTTGTCGGTGTTGGCGAAGACCAGCGCGATGAGCATGTCGTTCCACACCCACAGGAACTGGAAGATGCCCAGCGACGCGATGGCGGGCTTGCCCAGCGGGAACACCACCCGCGCGAAGATCTTCCACTCCGCGGCGCCGTCCATCCGGGCCGCCTCCAGCAGCGAGGCGGGAATGCCGACGAAGAAGTTCCGCAGCAGGAAGATCGCGAACGGCAGCCCGAACGCCACGTGGAACAGCACCACGCCCGGGATCGAGCCGAAGATCCCGGCGTTGCCGTAGAGGACGCCGATGGGGATCAGCGCGATCTGGATGGGCACGATGAGCAGGCCCACCACGACGAGGAACGCCGCGTCGCGCCCCGGGAACTCCATCCACGCGAACGCGTACGCCGCCATGGCCGCGATGCCGATCACGAGCACCGTGGTCGGCACCGTGATCAGCACGGTGTTCCAGAACGACGCGCTGAAGCCGCCGCTCAGCAGGTTCTGGTAGTTCCGGATGGTCAGCTCGGCCGGCTTGGTGAAGACCGTCCACCAGCCCTCGGCGTTGTTGACCTGGGTGGTCCGCATGGAGACGACCAGCAGGCCCAGCGTCGGCACCAGCCAGAACAACCCGAGCAGCACCATGACGACCTGGACGGCACCGCTGCCGAGGCGGTCCACGATCCTGCTCAGCACCCCGCGGCGGGGTGTCCCCGCCTGCAGCCCCGAGGACGGGGCGGCCGCGGTCGCGGTGGTCGTCATGTGTTCTCCCTCCTGAACCGGCGGATGTTCATGATCATGAAGGGAAGGACCAGAATCAGCAGGAAGATGGCCAGCGCGCTGCCCAGGCCCTGGTTGTTGCCGCCGCCGAACGACACGCGCCACATCTCCAGCGCGATCACGTTCGCCTGCGGCTGGACCGAGGACGGCGCGATGATGAACACCAGGTCGAACACCTTCAGCGTATTGATGATCATCGTCACGAAGACGACGAGCAGCACCGGCGACAGCAGCGGCACCGTGATCTTGCGGAACACCTGCCACTCCGAGGCGCCGTCGATGCGGGCGGCCTCCAGCGCGTCCCGCGGGATCGCCGCGAGACCGGCGGCGAGCAGCACCATCGCGAACCCGGCCCACACCCAGACGAACGCGCCGATGATCGCCGGAGTGATCAACGTGGGTCCGAGCCAGGTCAGCCCGCCGTAGGCGGCCTCGAAGTTCGACTGCGGCAGCCGGATGGTGTAGGAGCCCGCGGGCAGGCCCTCGAAGCGGAACGAGCCGTCCGCGGTCGTGGTCGCGGTGGCCGCGACCTGGCCGTTCCGCACGGCTTCCACCGTCATGCCGGGCAGGCCCTTCTCGGTGGAGTCGACCGCGCCGCTCCGGCCGCCGCCGCCCGGCGTGAAGTCGAACCAGACGGTGCCCGCCAGCGCCCCGCCGGCCGGGGCCTGGGCCGCCGGCCGGGCGTCGGACGGCACCAGCTCCGGCCGCACGCCCACGATCGGAACCAGTACCGGCTGCCCGGCCTGCGCCGGCTGCTTGGTGACGACCGCGCCGTCCTGGGCGGCCACCGGCGACTGGTCGCCCTCGCGCGGGCGGGCCTCCGGGTAGCCCTGCGACGAGGAGAACGTGTCGGCCACCGTCGTCAGCACGGCGTTGGCCAAGCCCCTGTCCGGGTCCTCCTCGTACACCAGACGGAAGATCACGCCGGCCGCCATCAGCGAGACCGCCATCGGCATGAACACGATCAGCTTGAACGCCGTCGCCCACCTGATCCGCTCGGTCAGAACCGCGAAGATCAGGCCCAGCGTGGTGACCACGATCGGGGCGACGACCACCCAGATGAGGTTGTTGCGGATCGTGGTCAGCGTGCCGGCGTCGGTGAAGATGGTCGTGTAGTTGCCCAGCCCCACGAACCCGGTGCCGTTGGCGTCGAACAGGCTGCGGAAGATCGAGTAGACGATCGGGTAGACCACCCAGACGCCCAGCAGCAGCGCCGCCGGGAGGAGGAAGGCGATCGCGACCGCCGGCGATGGGCCGAGGCGTCGTCTGGCGCGGGGGGTATCAGCCGGTCCGGTGGCGGCCCCGCCCGCGACCTGCGCGGGCGGGACCTGCGGGCCGTCCAACCGTTCGGTCACGGCCTTACCTCTTTACTTCCAGGCCTTCTTGGCCTCTGCTTCGAGCGCTTCCTGCGCCCCCTTGACGTCGGAGGGGTTGCGGACGAAGTCCTGGAGCACCTTCCATTCGCCCTTGCCGTCCGTGCCGCCGAACGCGCTGGGCGCGAGGTCGGACATGTCGTACCGGACCGCCTCGCCGGCCGAGACGATCGTCTGGCCGAGCTGCCTGGTCAGCTCGTCGGGGTAGTTCTGCGGGTTCACGTTCTTGTTGGGGGAGAGGTACCCGGGGAGCTTGGCCCAAATCTCGCCGCCCTCCTTGGAGGCCAGGAACTGCAGCAGCGCCATCGCGCCGGGGGAGTCCTTCATGGCCACGGCCACGTCGCCGCCGAGCACGACCGGCGCGGTGTCACCGGCCTTGGGGAACGGGAAGTACTTCGCGTCCTCGCCGACCTTGGCGCCGGAGTTGACCGCCTCGACCGCGACGAAGTCGGCCTCGATGACCATGGCCGCCTTCTTGTTGCTGTAGACCTTGCTCACGCAGGTCGGGAAGTCGGTCTGCATGGTGCCGGAGGTGCCGTCGGCCAGGAACTCCTGCTTGGAGACGATCTGCTGCAGCTTCTCCAGCGCGGTCGTCACGGTCGGATCGGTCCACGGGATCTCGTGCTTGGAGAGCTTGTCGTAGTTCTCCGGGCCGGCGGTGGACAGGTAGATGTTCTCGAACAGGTCGGTCAGCGTCCAGCCGGAGGCGCCGCACAGCGAGAACGGCGGGGTGCCGGAGTCGGCGACGGTCTGCGCCGCCGTGACCAGTTCGTCCCAGGTGGTCGGCGGCTGCACGCCCGCGTCCTCGAACGCCTGCGAGCGGTACCACACCAGCGACTTGTGCGCCGCCTTGATCAGCACGCCGTAGACCTGGCCGCCGGCGGAGCCGAGCTCCTTCCAGTACGGGGTGTAGTTGGCGTCGATCTCCTGGATGACCTCGTTGGTCAGGGGCTTGAGCGCGTTCTGGTCGGCGTACTGCTGGACCAGGCCGGGCTGGGGGAGGATGGCCACGTCGGGCGGGCTGCCGCCCTGGATGCGCGGGCCGAGGTAGGCGCCGGTGTCCTCGCCGGTGGAGGCGTAGGTGACCTGGGCGCCGGTCTTGTCGGAGAAGGCCTTGAGCACCTGCTCGAAGTTCTTCTGCTCGGCCCCCGTCCACTTGGCGGCCACCTCGATCTTCACGCCTTGGAGCGTCTTGGCGCCGGCGGACGCGGGCGCCGACTCCGACGCGCTGGGCTGCGTCGTCGTCGGCGCGTTGCCGCAGGCGGCCACGGCCAGTGCGAGCCCGGCCAGGATCGCTGCTGCTCTGGCATTTCGCATGCTTTGCCTCACTGGGTTCTGATGATCTCTTCGAGTTCGGACTTCATGGAGGCCGCGACGTCGTCGGCGGACTCGGCGGGGGTGTTGAGCGCCTTGGCGACCGAGCTCGCGATCACCAGGCTGAGCTGGTTGTAGTTGGCGTTCACCGGCCGGGTCTTGGCGGTGAGGATGCTCTCCTTGAGCACCGGCAGGTACGGGAAGCGCTCGATCAGGCCGGGGTCGTCGTAGAGCTCGGTCCACACCGGCGGGAAGGAGCCTTCGGTGAGGACGCGGCGCTCGTTCTCCAGGCTCGTGAAGTGGCGGATGAACTCCTGGGCGGTCTGCTGGTGCCTGGAGAAGGCGCTGACGGCCAGGTTGGCGCCGCCGAGCGTGCTCGTGCCGGGGCCGTCGAGGCCGGGCAGGCGGGTCACGCCGAGCTTGTCGCCGAGTTTGGCCTTGGCGGGTCCGTACGCGTGGGGCCAGTTGCGGGCGAAGGCCAGGCGCCCGTCCTGGAAGGCCAGGCGCGACTCCTCCTCCTTGTAGGCCAGCGACTCCTTGGGGATCCAGCCCTCGCGCACGCCCTGCAGCAGGAACGTGAGGGCGGTCGCGCCCTTGGCCGGGTCGAGGGTCACCTCGGCGCCGTCGTGGCTGAGAATCTGCCCTCCGGCGGACTGCACGGCCTCGGAGAAGTTCACGGTGAGCCCTTCGTAGGCCAGGAACTGGCCCGCGTAACCTCCTATGTCGTGCTTTTTCGTAATTTCACGGGCTTGGTCGCGTAGCTCCGCCCATGTCCGCGGCGGCTTGTCGACCAGGTCGGTCCGGTAGTAGAGCAGCCCCGCGTTGCTCG
>DASUCK010000319.1:0-14066 GCA_036276095.1 Nonomuraea sp.
CGGGCGGCACGAACACCGAGCCGCGCCACCACCGCACGAGCGCCTCCACGGCCGTCACCCGCGACGTGGCCAGATCGACCACCGGCTGGTACTCGATCGCGAACTGGTGCTCGATCAGCGCCCGCTGCAGGTCGGCGGCCAGCTCCAGGCGGCGTACGACGTCGGCGTGCATGTGGGCGGCGAACACCTCCACCCGCCGCCCGCCCAGCTCCTTGGAGCGCGCCATCGCCACGTCGGCGTTGCGGATCAGGTCGCCGGCCGGCATGTCGTCCTCGGTGAAGGCCACGCCCACGCTCGCCGTCAGCGCCACGTCGCGGTCGGCCACCCGGAACGGCTCCTGCGAGACCGCCCGCACCAGCCGCTCGGCCAGATCGACCGCCACCTGCGCCTCGCCGCCCGTCTCCACCAGCACCGCGAACTCGTCGCCGCCCCACCGGGCCAGCGTGTCGTCGGCGCGCACCGCTCCGCGCAGCCGCCGGGCGGCCTGGCCCAGCAGGTAGTCGCCGCTGGCGTGGCCGACGGAGTCGTTGACCGAGGTGAACCCGTCGAGGTCGAGGAAGATCACCGCGACGTTGCCGGACGTGCGCCCGGACAGCACCTCGCGGGTGCGTTCCTCGAAGTAGGCGCGGTTGGGCAGGCCGGTGACGCCGTCGTGGAAGGTCAGGTGGGCGACCTGGTTGCGCAGCGCCTCCTCGTCGCTGACGTCTCTGGTGGTGACCAGCATCAGCTCGTCGCCGCCGACGTGGCGGGTGGCGACCGACTCGGTGGGCCGCCAGGTGCCGTCGGCCGCCCGCACCCGGCAGGCGATCAGGCAGGCGCCCGGGACGGCGGTCTCGTCGTCGAGGTGGAGGGCGCGCAGCGCGGCCTGGATGACGGGGATGTCCTCGGGGTGGATGTAGTCGAAGATCGACCCGCCGACGACGTCGCCGGGGCGGTAGCCGTAGGTGGGCTCGACGCTTTGGCCGATCTCGCGTACGACGCCGTGGTAGTCGCACAGGAACACCACGTCGCCGGTGCTCTCGGCGAGCTCTCGCAGCTGGCGCTCGCCCAGCCGGACCAGGCCGCGCAGCCGCACGTTGGCCGCCGACAGCACGAACAGGCGGACGAGCAGCAGCAGCACCACGGACACCGCGACCACCACGACCCCGGACACCGGCTGCCCGTCGCGCCCGCCGGCCAGGTGGGCCAGCAGCGCGCAGGCGGCCACGGCGACCAGCGCCAGCGGCACCGTCGCCACGATGTTCCTGCCCCCCGGCCCCACCGCCTGCTCGGCCGGCGGCCCCCACGGCACGGCGGCCAGCAGCAGGAACGCCACCGGCGCCAGCATGACCGTCCAGGTCGGCGGCACGCCGCCGTCGAGCCGCGCCACCCCGGAGGAAAGGCCCGCCACGGTCATGGCGGCCAGCACGCCGGCGCCGGCGAGGCCGAGCGGCCAGGAGGGGGACCTGCTGGTGAGCACCGACGGGATCACGGCGAACGTCACCAGCAGCGCGACCATCGGCGGCAGCATGACGAGCGTGAACGCCGCCGGGTCGGCCACGGCCGCGTAGACCTGGCGCAGCTGCACCACCCAGCCGACGAGGAAGAGCGAGGCCGCGCACAGGTAGGAGTCGGTGAGATGCCGTAAAACCGTCTTGGCCGGGAGCCTGCGGTCGGCGGCGATCAGCGCCCCGCCCGCGGTGACCACGGTGCCGAGCAGCACGAACATGTCGGCGAAGCTCGCCACGAAACTCTCGGCGAACGGGCGCAGCACGACCCCCGCGCCCCAGATGACGGCTCCGCCGCCCATCCAGCGCGCGCCCAGCGCCGCCGGGCGCTGCCCGGGCTGCGTCAGCGAGGCGACCAGCAGGGAGGCGGCGGCGGCCAGCGCCGCGAGCCCCCCGGCGACGGCACCGGCGACCAGGACCTGATCTTCCTTGAGGAACGCGGCGGCCAACACCACCGCGCCTGCCGCGAGTGCGGCGGTCAGCGGCGCACGTGGATCACGCCAGCGGATCACAGTCGTTGCCCATCCCGTCTCGAAACTCTGCACCAGCGACCGCCGAAACCCGGCGATCACTGTCGCCAGTGTGAGCGGTCACGGGCGCGCGGGTGGTGACAACGCCGATGTCGTCACCGATCTGATAACCACACAGACCCATTGCCGCCAAGAGCTCCTTGACAGTGAGTCAGGAACTCCCTGCAAACGTAACCGTACGCACCACAGGTCACGGACCAGCCACGTTCCGGGATCCTCTCAGTACGAGTCGGTGATGATGTTCATCAACGGCTCGCCGGCAAGGTAACGCGCGAGCTGGTCGCGGATCAGGCGGAGCGTCCGCCGCACCGACGCGGGGGTGCTGCCCGCGACGTGCGGGGTGATCAGCACGCCCGGCGCGCTCCACAGGGGGTGGCCCTCGGGCAGCGGCTCGGGCGCGGTCACGTCCAACGCGGCGCGCAGCCTACCGGTTTTCAGCTCCGCGATCAGCGCGTCGGTGTCGACCACGCCGCCCCTGGCCGCGTTCACCAGCACGGCGCCGTCCTTCATCCGGGCCAGGAACGCCGCGTCGACCATGCCGGCGGTGGCGGGCGTGGCCGGGACGAGCAGCACCACGACGTCGGCGGCGGGCAGCAGCGCGGGCAGGTCGGCCAGGCCGTGCACGCCCTCGCGGGCGGTCCTGGCCACCCGGACGACCTCCACCTCGAAGCCGTCGAGGCGGCGTTCGACCGCGGCGCCGATGGAGCCGTACCCGACGATCAGGACCGTCGAGTCGGCCAGCACGCCCGTGTGGTGGTAGGTCCACGCGCCGCGGCGCTGCGCGTCGACGAAGCCGGGGAACTCCCGCAGCACCGCGATCATCGCGCCGACCGCCCACTCGGCGGTGCCGGCGTCGTGGACGCCGCGGGCGTTGCACAGCACCGCCCCGGACGGCAGGTGCGGCCGGTACGGCTCCACGCCCGCCGTGACCGTCTGCAGGAGCCGCAACGAGGTCATCCTGGCCAGGGTGCCGGCCACGTCGGGCACCGTGACCAGCGGCGGGATCCAGACCTCCACCTCCTCGACGCCCTCCGGCACGGGGGTGGTGCCGTCGTAGACGACGCATTCGGCGCCGGGGAAGCCGGACACGACATCGGCCACCGCGCTGGAGGGAACCCAGGTCCTCATGCGGAGAACTTTACGACTCGCGGGTAAGGATGACGCACATGAGGAAGATCTGGACGATCATGCTCGTGGCCGTGGTCACCGCCTGCTCGCCCGTGGCGGGCTCCGGAGGCGGCGAGGTGCTCCCCACGGCGGCCGCCGGCGACGCCGCCGAGCCCGGCCCGCCCAGGGACGTCGCGACCGGGCTCGCCGTGCCGTGGGGCATCGCGTTCCTGCCCGGCGGAGACGCGCTGGTCACCGAGCGCGACACCGCACGGCTGCTGCGGGTGACCCCGTCCGGGCAGGTGAGCGAGCTGGCGAGGGTCGACGGGGTGCGACCGGACGGCGAGGGCGGCCTCATGGGCGTCGCCGTCAGGGACCGGCAGGTGTTCCTGTACTACACCGCCGAGGAGGACAACCGGATCGTGCGCCACCCGTTCGACGGCAACCGGCTCGGGTCACCGCAGGTGATCGTCCGCGGGATCCCGAAGGGCGGCATCCACAACGGCGGCCGGCTCGCCTTCGGTCCCGACGGCTTCCTGTACGCCACCACCGGCGAGGTCGGCGACGGCGAACTCGCCCAGCGGCGCGACTCGCTCGGCGGCAAGATCCTCCGCATGACCGCCGACGGGCGGCCCGCCCCCGGCAACCCGTTCGGCACGCTCGTCTACAGTTACGGCCACCGCAACGTGCAGGGCCTGGCCTGGGACCGGCAGGGCCGCCTGTACGCCTCCGAGTTCGGCGCCAACACCTGGGACGAGGTCAACCTGATCCGCCTCCCCGTCACCGCCTGAAGAGGCGCCGCGGTCGCCGCCCGCCCGCCGGGGAACCCGCGGGCGGCGGGTCACTGGGTGGCGTTGGCGCAGGTGATCTGGGCCTGGGGGCGGTATTCGGTGGTGAGCTTCTTGTCCCTTTTGACTATCTTGCCGTCCTTGTGGAAGACGCGCGTGACGTCGATGGTGAAGCCCTGCTCGCCCACCGTCGGAAGGCAGCCCGGGTCGGGGTCGACCTCGCGGCGGAACGGGGTGAAGTCGCGGCGCTCCGACTCCACGGCCTCGATCTCGTCGTACCGCTTGGTGCTCCACAACGTCACCGTCACCGACGTCTCGGTGACGGCCGTCTTGACCAGCACGCCGAAGTCGGAGTCGTTACGCCACTTCAGGTCCATGTCCGGGTACAGGAGGGCGGCGTCGCGGCCGGCGGGGTAGCGGGGCGCGTAATAGTCCATCGGCTGCCGTTCGATCTCCTCGAAGCCGCCGAAGTACGCCGCGTTGTACATGGTGGTGGCGAACTGGGACCCGCCGCCGCCCACGACGGTGACCATGCGCCCGCCGACGATCTGCGCGGCCTCGACGTACCCGCCCTCGACCGTGCGCTCGCCCAGCAGATCGTTGATCGAGAACGTCTCGCCGGGCCGGACGATGCGGCCGTCGAGCTCCTCGGCCATGCGGTGGATGTTCGTCACGCGGGCCTGGCAGCAGTCGAACGTGGTGGTGGCGGTGCCCACGATCTCCTTGATGCCGAGCCCGCGCACCTGCTGCGTCGTCACGGTCGGCTCCACGGCGCCGAGCCGTACGGGGATCGTCCGGTCGCCGCCGGTGTCGAACACCCGCTCCGCGGCGCGGGCGAGGAGCTTGTCGTTCACGCCGCGCCCGGTGCGCGACGGCACCAGGACCGGCCGGTCGCCGACGATCTCGTACGTGGCGTCGCGCGGCTGCAGCGCCTCGTCCACCAGTTCGCTCTCGACCCCGGCGAGCACCGCCTTGGCGTCGAACTCGGGCACGAGCGTGCCGTCGCCGTCGGGCACGAACGCGAGGTGCGCCGCGATCGTCGCGGGCGGGATCTGCACCTGGCGGTCGCCGCTGGTGAGCGTGATCGGCGCGGCGACCGCCTGCCGCGCCTTGGCCATGGCCGCCTGCACGTCCTCGGCGGTCGTGACCGGCTTGGCCGGCCGCAGCGTGAGCGCCACGGTGCCGCCGCCGCGCAGGAACGCGTCGCCGATCCGGCGTACGGCGTCCTCGCGGTCGAGCAGCACGCCGTCGGCGGGCCGGCGGGCCCTGGGCTGGAGCCCGGAGAAGATCACGCGGCCTTCGACGGCGGGCTTGTCGACGGTCTCGGCCAGGCCCTCGACGGTCCTGGAGAGCTGGGAGCCGTCGATGGCCACCTTCGGCTGCAGCTCGGTGGTGCCGGTCAGGCCGCGCCACACGTCCCGGGGACCGGGGAACCCGCTCGGCGCCTGCCCGATCGTGCCGACGACGTCGAGTTCGAGCCCGGCCTCGTCGGCCTGGACGGTGTCCTCCTTGTCGCCGATCTCGACGACGACCGGCTCGCTGAGCTTGGGCGCCAGTTCGGTGCGGAGCTTGTCGGCCGCCTGGGTCACGGTGAGCCCGCCGATGTCGACCCCGGCCACGTGGGTGCCGCGCAGCACCGAGCCGGACATGAGCACGGCCGGCACCACGTACGCCAGCGCCGCGAGGACCGCCACGCACAGCGCCAGCCCCACCAGGAAGCGGCCGCGGCGGGGGCGTTCCGCGTCGTCGTCGAAGCGGGGACGTTCCGTGGGCGCCGGGCCGCCGAAGGCGGGCGCGGGCGGCTCCTTGTCCTTCATCGGCCAGGGTTGCGCCGGCGGCACGGGCGGCGGCAGCGCGCTGCCCGGCGAGCCGCCGGGGGCGCCGGCGCCGGCGGGGCCGCCCGCGGTTGCCTGGCTCTGCGCCGCGGGCCGCGGCTCAGGCCCTTCCGGTGGGCCGAAGATGTCCCGGGAGACGCCTGGGGGTAAGCCCTCGATCCGCGGTTTCCTGGATTTGCCCGACGTGGGCAAGGGCACCGAGGCGAACGGGTCGGTCGGTGATTCGATCGGTCCGGCGTTTCGCACGCCTCAATCTCCTCCCGGGTCCGCGGCCAAGTCTCAGGCAACAGTAAGGCACGCGCATCCGCATATGTCACGGGAAATGGCTACGGAAATGTGTCAACCACGCCACTGATAGCGGTGTTCCGGTCGTCCGGCCGTTCCGTAACGGGGCCGCAGCTCGGCCTGGCCCGCCGCGCAGAGATGTTCGAGATAGCGCCGCACGCTCACCCGCGACAGGCCCGTGAGCTCGGCGGCCTCGGCGGCCGACAGGTCGCGGCCCGCGTCCCGGAGCGTATCGGCCACCAGCGCGCGGGTGGCCGCGGACAGCCCTTTCGGCAGGGGCGGGGCCGCGGCGGGGGTGCCGAAGAGCCGGTCCACGTCGTCCTGGCGGGCCTCGGCGCCGATGGCGGTCAGGCGGCGGCGGGTGTCGGCGTACTGCTGGAGGCGTTCGGTGAGCGCGGCGGCGGTGAACGGCTTGATCAGGTAGTTGACCGCGCCGCCGCGCATGGCCTCCCGTACGGTCGACACGTCGCGGGCGGCGCTGATCATGAGGACGTCCACGTCGTGCAGCGCCTTGAGCACCGCCAGGCCGGACATGTCGGGCAGGTAGATGTCGAGCAGCACGAGATCGGGCCGGAGTCCGGCGGCCGCGGCGAGCGCGTCGGCCCCGGTGTGCACGGTGGACACGACCCGGAAGCCGGGCACCCGGGAGACGTAGCCACTGTGGATCCGGGCGACCATGAAGTCGTCGTCCACGACCAGCACCCGCAGCTCGGTCATGCTCGGTCCCCGGCGGCGGGGAGCACGGCGGTGAAGACGGCGCCGTCGGCGTTCGCCACACGCACCCAGCCACCGCGGCGCAGGCACGCCTGCCGGGTCAGCGCCAGGCCGAGGCCGCGCGGGCCGGAGTGGGCGGCCTTGGTGGTGAAGCCCTCGCGGAACACCTCCTCGACCAGGTCGGGGGCGATGCCGGGGCCGGAGTCGCCGACCCGTACGCGCAGGCCGCCCGCGTCGGCGCGCACCGACACCTCGATCGTGCCGGGCGCGCCGTCGAGCGCGTCGATGGCGTTGGCGACCAGGTTGCCGACGACCAGGACGGCGTCCTGCGGGTCACCGAGCGTGCCCTCGGGCACCGCGGAGTCGTCGGAGAGCACGAGCGTGGCGCCGCGCTCGGCGGCCTCGGCGGACTTGGCCAGCAGCAGCGCGGCCAGGGTGGGGTCTTTGACGCGCGCGCGCAGGTCGGCGGCGTACGCGCTGCGGGTGGTGCGGGTGATGAAGCCGATCGCGGCCTCGTGCTCGCCCAGCTCCAGCAGGCCGACGACGGTGTGCATGCGGTTGGCGAACTCGTGCGCCTGGGCGCGCAGCGCCTCGGTCGCGCTGCTGGTGTCGTCGAGCTCGCGGGCCAGCCGGACCAGCTCGGTGCGGTCGCGTAGGGTGACCACCCAGCCGCGGTGGCGGCCGCGTACCCACACCGGGGTGCGGTTGAGGACGAGCACCCGGTCGCGGTGCAGCACGACGCGGTCCTCGCCCGGGTCGGCGCCGCCGAGCACGTCGCGCATGCGGTCGGAGACCGGCATCGCGCCGAGGTCGCCGCCCACGTCGCCGAGCAGGTCGCGGGCGGCGTCGTTGACCAGCGTGACGCGGCCGTCGAGGTCGAGCGCGAGCACGCCCTCCTTGACGCCGTGGAGCACGCCCTCGCGCTGCTCCAGCAGCGCGGCGATCTCCTTCGGCTCCAGCCCGAACGTCTGCCTGCGCACCCGCGCGGTGATCAGGCCGGCCAGCGCGAGACCGGCGAGCATGACCGCCAGCGCCGTCCAGACCAACGGCGGCAGCGCGGCGCCCAGCTGGCCCATCACCGTGGTCTCCAGCACGCCGACGGACACGAGGCCGATCACGGTGCCGTACTCGTCGCGGATCGGGGCCTTGCCCCTGACGGTGGTGCCGATCGTGCCGGTCTGGGTGCCGACCCAGCTCCGCCCGGTCGTGAGCACCTCCGTGCCGTCGGTGGACAGCCGCTTGCCGATCAGCGAGGCGTTGGGGTGGGCGTAGCGCTCCTGCGCGGCGTTGGCGATGACGACGTAGTCGGCGCCGGTCTCCTGCTGGACGCTCATCGCCAGCGGCTGCAGCACCGTCTCGGGGCTCGGCAGCTCGAACGCCTCGCGCACCTGCGGGAGCGCGGCGACCGACTGCGCGATCGCGAGCGCCCGCTGCTGGTGCAGCGCGTCGAGCTGGTTACGGGTGTGCCCCGCCCACACGCCCGCGGTGCCCCCGACGGCGAGCAGCACGATCACCATCTGGAGCACGAACAACTGCGTCCCGAGGGACGCGTCGCGCACCCGTCTCACGCACCTCATGCAAACAAACGCAGGTCACGGGCAGGTAGCGAGCGGAAGCCGGCGCCCGGGCCGAGCGCGCCGCGCGGGGACCGCGGCCGGAAGCGCGCGACCAATATGACCATTACGACGGCAACGATGCAAAGGCTCGACCGCAGCGGGAAGGAAGTTCACCATGCCTGATTCATAGCCGTGAAATCCCCCCATTGGAGTGATCATGCGCCTCATCGCCGCACTAGCGGTGCTCTCGCTCGGCATCCTGACCGGCTGCGGCGCCCAAGGAGGCGGCGGGACCGCCTCCGGCACGCTGCGCATCATGGCGCCGGCCGCGCCCGGCGGCGGCTGGGACCAGACCTCCCGCGTGGCCGAGCAGGCGCTCAAGACCGCCGTCCCCGACCGCAAGGTGGAGGTCTACAACGTGCCCGGCGCCGGCGGCACCATCGGCCTGGCGCAGCTCGCCGGCGAGCGCGGCAACGGCGACCTGCTGATGACCATGGGCCTGGTCATGGTGGGCGCCATCGAGCAGAACAAGTCGAAGGTCACGCTGGCCGAGACCACGCCCATCGCCAAGCTGACCGAGGAGTACGAGATCGTCGTGGTCCCGGCCGAGTCCCCGTACCGGACGCTGGCCGATCTCGTGGCGGCCTGGAAGGCCGACCCCGCCAAGGTGTCGATCTCGGGCGGGTCGGCGGGCGGCACCGACCACATCGTGGCCGGGCTGATGGCCAAGGCCGCCGGCATCGACCCCAAGCAGGTCAACTACATCGCCAACTCCGGCGGCGGCGAGGCGCTCAACCAACTGCTGGGCAACAAGGTCGGCGCGGGCATCTCGGGCGTGGGCGAGTTCGCCGAGCACGTGAGGTCGGGCAAGCTGCGCGGGCTCGGCGTCACCTCGGGCGAGCGCCTGACCGGACTGGACGTGCCCACCCTGAAGGAGGGCGGGCTGGACGTGGAGCTGGCCAACTGGCGCGGCTTCGTCGCCCCCGGCGGGCTCTCCGACGCCGACAAGCAGGCCCTGACCGACCTGGTCACCAGGATGCACGACGCGCAGCCGTGGAAGGACGCGGTGACCAAGAACGGCTGGATCGACTCCTTCCAGACCGGGCAGCAGTTCGCCGACTACCTCGCCGCCGAGCAGACCCGGGTCAAGGCAGTGATCGCCGAGATGGGGCTCGTCTCCTGATGACCCGGTGGTGGCGGCCCGAGCTCGGGCTCGCGGTCGTGGTGCTGGGCCTCGGGGTGTTCGTCATCGCCGGGACGCTGGACGTCTCCGCGGCGGCCTCCCGGCTCGGCATCGGACCGCGCTTCTTCCCCGCGCTGGTCGGCGGGGCCATGGTGGTCATCGGCCTGTTCTACGTGGTCGACGTGCTGCGCGGCGGCCACGGCGACCCGGAGGAGAGCGAGGACGTGGACGCCGGGGCGCCGGCCGACTGGCGCGGCGTCGGCCTGGTGAGCGGGATCTTCCTGGCGTTCGCGGCGCTGCTGAACGCGCTCGGCTGGATCATCGGAGCCACCCTGCTGTTCTTCGGCCTGTCGGTGGCGCTCGGCGCCGAGCGCAAGGGCCGCGCGGCGGTGGTCGCCGCGGTCATGGGCGTGGCGACGTACGCGCTGTTCGAGTACGGGCTCGGGGTCACCCTGCCCGCCGGCCCGCTGGAAGGGGTGATCTAGGTGGGGTCGCTGCAGCTCCTGCTCGACGGCTTCGCCGCCGCGCTCACCCCGGTCAACCTCATGTACGCGCTCATCGGCGTCACCCTCGGCACGCTCGTCGGCGTGCTGCCCGGCATCGGGCCCGCGATGACCGTGGCGCTGCTGCTGCCGATCACGTTCACGGTGCCGCCGGCCAGCGCGTTCATCATGTTCGCCGGCATCTACTACGGCGGCATGTACGGCGGCTCGACCACGTCCATCCTGCTCAACACGCCCGGCGAGTCGTCGTCGATGATCACGGCGCTGGAGGGCAACAAGATGGCCAGGCGCGGGCGGGCCGCCCAGGCGCTGGCCACGGCCGCCATCGGCTCGTTCGTGGCCGGGACGGTCGCCACGGCGCTGCTGGTGGTGGCGGCCCCGGCGGTGGTGGCGTTCGCGATCTCGTTCGGGCCCGAGGACTACTTCGCGCTGGCGGTGCTGGCGTTCACCGCCGTGTCGTCGGTGCTGTCGCGGTCGGCCGTACGCGGCCTGGCCGCGCTGGGGCTCGGCCTGGTGATCGGGCTGGTCGGCATCGACCAGCAGACCGGGCAGGCGCGGCTCACGCTGGGCATCCCGCAGCTGCTCGACGGCATCGACGTGGTCATCGTCGCGGTCGGCCTGTTCGCCCTCGGCGAGGCCCTGTACGTCGCCTCGCGGCTGCGGCACGCCCCTCCCGAGGTGGTGCCCGTGGGGTGGGCGTGGATGGGCCGCTCCGACTGGCGGCGCTCGTGGGCGCCGTGGCTGCGCGGCACCGCGCTCGGGTTCCCGTTCGGGGCGCTGCCCGGCGGCGGCGCCGAGATCCCCACCTTCCTGTCGTACGCGGCCGAGAAGCGCCTGGCCCGCGGCGTGGCCCGCGATGAGTACGGCAGGGGCGCCATCGAGGGCGTGGCCGGCCCCGAGGCGGCCAACAACGCCTCCGCGGCCGGCACCCTCGTCCCGCTGCTCACGCTCGGTCTGCCCACGTCGGCGACGGCCGCGATCCTGCTGGCCGCCTTCCAGCAGTACGGCCTGCAGCCCGGGCCGCAGCTGTTCGACCACAACCCGGCGCTGGTCTGGGGCATGATCGCGTCGCTGTTCATCGGCAATGCGATGCTGCTGGTGCTGAATCTGCCGCTGGCCCCGGTGTGGGCGCAGGTGCTGCGGGTCCCACGCCCGTACCTGTACGCCGGGATCGTCCTCTTCGCCGCACTCGGCGTCTACGCCCTGAACGGCACCGTCGTCGACCTGTTCATCCTGTACGTCCTCGGCCTGCTCGGGTACGCCATGCGCCGCTTCGGCCTGCCGATCGCCCCCGCCGTGATCGGCATGATCCTGGGCCCGATGGCGGAGATCCAGCTCCGCCGCGCCCTCGCCATCGCCGCCGGCGACGTGACCGTACTCGTCCGCAGCCCGGTCGCGGCCACGCTGCTGGCGCTCGCCGCCCTGGCGCTGCTCACCCCGCCGGCCAGGAAGCTGCTCGCGCGGCGGCGCCGGGTCACACCGCCCGCGTGACCGGCTCCCGTCCCGCCGGCGCGTCCACCCCGGCGGGACCACCAGGCGCCCTGAAGGACCGCGGCGCGATGCCGAGGCCGGCCAGCGCCAGGACGAACGTGACCGCGAACACCGTCCAGTAACCCGACCCGGCCGCCGTGAACAGCGCCCCCGTGATCGCCACCGCCACCACCGAGAACACCGACTCCCCCACCTGCAGCGCCGAGCTGTTCTGCCCCTGCTCGCCCGGCGCCGACAGCTCCAGCGTCAGCACCGACAACGTCGGGTACACCAGCCCCATCCCGAACCCGGTGACGATCCACGACGGGTACGCCACCACCACCGGCACCGCGGTGAACGCCACCGTGCCCATGACCAGGACGCCGGCCGCGATCATGGCCGAGCCCAGCACGAGGTTCGTCCGCCGGCTGAAGATCTCCCTGCCCTGCAGCCACGACGCGAACGACCACGTCAAGGCCCCGCCGGTGAGCGCGAACCCGGCCACCAGCGTGGACAGCCCCCGCTCGTTGACCAGCATCAGCGGCACCATCACCTCGGCCGCGAAGAACGCGCCCGCCGCCAGACCCCGCAGCCCCACCACGGCCGGCAGGCCGCGGGCGGCGCGGAGCGTGCCCTTCGGGAGCAGCCGCGGCAACGCCACGGCCAGCACGACCGCCCCGGCCAGCAACAGCGCCACGGCCAGCAACAGCGCGAGCCCGCCGGCGCGCAGGCCGCCGCTGCCGTACTGCATGAGCCCGGCCCCGACCGCGGCCACGGCCGCCCAGCCGACCTTGGCGGGCAGGCCCGGCGCGGGCGCGCTCTGCCCGCCGGTCACCGGCTGCCCGGCCAGGCCGCGCAGCAGCACCAGCCCCGCGAACGCGGTCAGGACCGGCACCAGCAGGAACACCCAGCGCCAGCCCAACGTCTCCGTCACCACGCCGACGATCGCCGGGCCCACCATCGACGGCACCACCCAGGCGGTCGCGAACAACGAGAAGATCCTGGGATGCAAACTCTCGGGATAGACCCGGGCCACCACGACGTACAACGCCACGCTCACCAGCGCCCCGCCGAACCCCTGGAGCAGCCGGCCGGCGATGAGCACCTCCATGCTCGGCGCCAGCCCGGCGACCGCCAGCCCCACGGCGAACCCGGCCGCCCCCGTCCACAACGGCGCCCGCGGGCCGCGGACGTCCGACCACCGGCCGCCGAGCACCGTGCCGATCACGCCGGCGGCCATCGCGCCGCTGAACGCCAGCCCGTACAGCTCCAGCCCGCCCAGCTCCCTGGCCACCACCGGCATGGCGATCGCGACCGCCATGTACTCGAACGCCACCAGCGACACCATCGCCACCAGGCCCGCCGTCAACGCTTTCCTCGTCATACGGCGAACCTACGGCCCCGGCTCACCTGCCACCTCCCGCGGCGGTCCTAGGCCCGAACCGGAAATTCGACCTAGGACCCACGCGGGACGGAACCACTCGAAGCCCCGCCCTCTCCAGAACCCGGCTACTCGGAGACGCCGAGCTTCTCCAGGATCAGCTGGCGGGCGCGGGCCGCGTCGGCCTTGCCCTTGCTGGCCCGCATCACGCCGCCGACCAGCGCGCCGGCCGCGGCGATCTTCCCGTTGCGCACCTTGTCGGCCGCGTCGGCGTGGTCGGCCAGCACCTGGTCGATGATGGCCAGCAACTCGCCCTCGTCGCTGACGATCCGCAGCCCGCGCCGCTCGACCACCTCGTCGGGGGCGCCCTCGCCGGCCAGCACGCCTTCGAGCACCTCACGGGCCAGCTTGTCGTTGAGCGCGCCGGAGGCCACCAGCTCGGTCACCCGCGCGATCTGGGCCGGCGTGATCGGCAGGTCGGCCAGCGGCACGCCGCCCTCGTTGGCCCGCCGCGCCAGCTCGCCCATCCACCACTTGCGCGCGTCCGCGGGGGGCGCGCCCGCCGCGACCGTGGCCTCGACCAGGTCGATCGCGTCGGCGTTGTGCATGGCCTCCATGTCCTTGTCGGACAGCGCCCACTCGGCCTGCAGCCGCTTGCGCCGCACCGACGGCGGTTCGGGCAGGGCCGCCTTCAGCTCGGCCACCCACGCCGGGTCGGGTGCGATCGGCACCAGGTCGGGCTCGGGGAAGTAGCGGTAGTCCTGAGCCTCCTCCTTGGACCGCCCGGACGTGGTGGTGCCGGTGTCCTCATGGAAGTGCCGCGTCTCCTGGACGATCGTCCCGCCCGCGGCGAGGAGGCCCGCCTGCCGCTCGATCTCGCTCCGCACCGCCCGCTCGACGCTGCGCAGCGAGTTGACGTTCTTCGTCTCCGTGCGGGTGCCCCACTCGGACGAGCCGCGCGGCATCAGCGACACGTTGACGTCGCAGCGCAGCGACCCCTCCTCCATGCGCACGTCGGACACGCCGAGCGAGCGCATGATCTCGCGCAGCTCGGTCACGTACGCCCTGGCCACCTCGGGCGCCAGCCGGTCGGTGCCCGGGATGGGCTTGGTGACGATCTCGACCAGCGGGATGCCCGCTCGGTTGTAATCGACGAGCGAGTACTCGGCGCCGTGGATGCGGCCGGTCGCGCCACCCACGTGCAGCGACTTGCCCGTGTCCTCTTCC